>JANYLF010000006.1 GCA_025357995.1 Acidimicrobiia bacterium
CGGCTGATCCGGGTCCAGATATACGCACTTGCGAAACGCCGTGATTGCCACTGCGGGCTCGCCCGCACTGAGCGCAGCCTCACCTGCCGCGATCAACTCGACGAGCTGTCGATCCGGGAGTGCGTCCGACGCGTCGACCGGCTCGGGCTCGGTGAGGGATCCGGTGATGACCGGCGCGGGACCTTGCAGTGCTCGCACCACTTGTTTCGGAACCGTCCGCGCGGCGCGCGGTTGGGTCCGACGCTTCCCGGCCACGGCCCGCGACGCCGGTCGCACTCGGCCGGTCGCACCGTCGTCCGTGCTCGCGTCCGAGGTGCGTCGATAGATAAACGCCTCACCCAAGCGGACCAACTCGAAGCGATCGGTGACCTGCCACAACGATTCCGAGTAGCCGAGAAACAGCCAACCACCCACTGGCAAGAGATCCGCGATCCGGTCCAGCAGCGCGACCACTTGCTCGTGGCTGAAGTAGATGAGCACGTTGCGACAGAACACCACCGGACACGTACCGGGTGTGAGCTGCGGCACCGGGCCGACGAGGTTGTGATGGGCGAACTGCACGCGCGAACGCAGGTCCGGCACGATCGAATGTCCAGCGACTGTGGGCGTGAGGAATCGATCGCGCCTCTCCTCCGACAGGCCGCCGATCTCCCGGTCCGAGTACACGCCGGCGCGAGCGCGATCCAACGCGCGCGTCGAGACGTCGGTGGTGACCACCCGAGCGTGGTCGAGCTTTGCTTCCTCGAGCACCATGGCGAGGCTGTACGGCTCCTGGCCGTTCGCGCAGCCGGCGCTCCAGATCGTGAACGGCTCCGACAACGTCGGGAGCACATCCCTCACCAGCACCTCGAACTGCACCGGGTCACGGAAGAACGCCGTCTCCTGCACCGTCACGCGATTGAGCAGCTCTTGCAGTGCGGCAGCATCCGAATCGAGCATCTCGACGTAGTTCGGAACGTCGACGCCGAGCTCGCCGGCACCATCGGACACACAGCGCGACAACCGCCGACGGGCCGCGGGGTCGAGTCGCAGACCGACGCGCCGCGCCAGCATCTGTGCAGCATCTCCGAACGCGCGCTCCTGGTTCATGCCGCCACTCCAACGGTGGCGCGCCGGATCGCGCGTGCGACCTGGTCCAGCGGGACGGGCGTCGTCACCGCACCGTTCGCCAGCGCCGCGCGCGGCATTCCGTAGACCGCGCACGTCTCACGATCCTGCGCGATCGTCACACCACCGGCATGGCGCATCGCGAGGAGACCGGCCGCTCCGTCGTCACCCATGCCGGTGAGCAACGCACCGATTCCGTCGGCTCCCACATGACGGGCGAGGGACCGGAACAATTCGTTGGCCGAGGGTCGGTGCAGGGTGGTTGGATCCGGGCGCAACTCGATTCGCCGCTCCGCGTCGATGCGGAGATGCAGCCCACCAGGGCCGATGTAGACCCCGCCCGGCTCGACCGGCTCGCCGTCACGCGCCAACCGGACCGAGAGACTGGTCGCCCGCGCCATCCACTCCACGAGACCCTCGACGAAGTCGGCGTGGAGATGCTGCACCACGAGTACCGGCGCGGCCAGGCCGTCGAGCCCACCGAGTACTTCCGCGAGCGCCGGAGGACCGCCCGTCGATGCCGCGATTCCGACAACATGATGGGTATGCGACGCCCGCGTCCCGCCCGGCATCGTCGAGCCTCCGCTCCCCGGCACAGGTCGCCGACCGCGGGGATGGCGGACAACGGTGACGCCGCGCAACGCGCGCACTCGATCTCGGACCATGGCCTCGTCGGCATCGGTCCACCGTCTCGGCTTCGGCAACGCGTCGACCGCGCCCGCCACCAAGGCCTCGACCGCGGAATCGGATTCGCGACTCTCGACCGCGGCCGATAGCACGAGAATCGGCGTCGGCGAGTGGCCCATGATCTGTTCGATGGCATAGCGACCGCCACCCTCGGGAATGTGTAGGTCCAGCGTCACCACATCGGGCCGCAGCTCGTGTACCAGCGACGCGGCTTCCTGCGCGCCTTCGGCCTGACCCACCACCGTGATGTCGCCTTCGGCTTCCAGGGTTCGCACGAGGTGTGCTCGCTGGACCAGCGAATCTTCGACGACGACGACCCGAAGACGCGCCGGCGATCGCAGGTTCACGATCGTCGCCCGAGCAACCGATCGAGCACCGCGAGCAGACCGGTCTCGTCGAACGCGCTCTTGATGATGTAACCGTCGGCTCCGGCTTCGAGCCCGCGTTGACGATCCTCTTCGTCGGCTCGGGACGTGAGCACGACGATCGGAACGTTCGCGAGCGTCGGCTGGGCACGGATTGCCTCGGTGAGCGCGAATCCGTCCATGCGCGGCATCTCCACGTCGGTGAGCACGAGATCGGCCGGCCGCTCCGCGAGCAGCGCGAGCGCCTCGACGCCGTCACCGGCGAGTCTCACCTCGAAGCCGTGGCGTTCAAGAATGGAACGTTGGAGTTCGCGGACCGTCAACGCATCGTCGACGACCAGGATCGAACCGTGACGCACGCGCGGACGCAACTCCTCGTCGATTGCCGCGGAGATGCGATCCGATCCGGCCCGCGCGAGCCGTGCCCGCTCGATCACTCCGGGCGCGTCGAGCACCAAGAGGATGGAGCCGTCCGGTTCCACACTGGCACCTGCGAGTACGTCGAGTCGCGGCAGCAAACGCCCCAACCCTTTCACCACGACGTCGCTCTGGCCGAGAATCGCGTCGACGCGGAACGCGTGACGCCGGGTGACGCTGGCCACCACGACGACCGGGGCACCCGGCGTCGGCGTGCCATCCACTCCGAGCGTCTCGTGCAAATTCGAAATCGTTACCGGCTCGTCCCCGACCCACACGACCTCGCGACCCTCCGCGTGGGCCACTGCGTCGGGCGCATCGGCCTGCGCCACCGTCACGGAGTGCATCGGCAGGGCAAACCGGCGATCACCGACCGCGACGAGCAGACAAGGGAGCACCGCCAAAGTGATCGGCAC
>JANYLF010000045.1 GCA_025357995.1 Acidimicrobiia bacterium
GCCAGGCTCGGCGACCCATCCGCCATGCGTGGCAATGTCGGTGACCGCGGCGTCGAGGTCCGTCACCTCCACGCCCACGCGCTGGAATCCAGGCTCCATGAGGTCGCGCGGCGGGACACCGACCGGCCGCGGCTCGTACCACTCGAGCAGGTCGATCGCGCCACCATCGAAGCCATGGGCGCCGACCAGGATCCACGCATCCCACCGCGCCTGATCGAGCCCGAAAGCCGTGCCGTCTTGCACGTCGTCGGGGGTCGTGCGGACACCTTCGACGAGGCCGCACCCCTCCACGTAGAAGGCGCGTGACGCGGTCAGATCCGAGCAGTTGATGTTGATGTGGAAGATCCGTGCGCCGTCGAGCATCGGTGTCCCGAAAGAAGGAACGGATAGTAGACAGAATTGCCAGGTTGTGTACTCTTGCACATCTCGCAGGCCCGCACGGACGGTTGCGAGCCTGAATCTCCTGGGGGAAATCATGCGCAACCCGCACGCCGGCGAGCCGTTCGCCACCTCCGACGAGGAGATCGCCGCGGCGCTGCTCGACGTCAGCATCCCGACGCTGATGCTCTCGCTTGTCCATATGGCGGGCGATCCCGAGATCATCCGCGGTCGACTCAAGCCGGACGGGCTGTTTCTCAACGAGGTACAGGGCTACATGTCGGAGGAAGACAAGGCCGAAGTGCGCACCCTCGCGCTCGACGTCATCCGCGACTACCGCGACCGCGGCTGTCCCGAGCCCGAGCCGATCTCGGCCGCGTTGTTGCACGAGATGATGGCGTGGCTTGTATGCGAAGAGGTGCCGGACGAGTACGTGCCGATGTTGCTCGAGGAGATGGAGCTCGACGGCACCGACGCGCGACGTGTGAGCGTGCCGATCGACGCCGCCGCGCGCGACGCGTTCCCGGTCGTCGTAATCGGCTGTGGTCAGTCGGGCCTGCTTGCCGGCATCCGATTGAAGGAAGCGGGCATTCCCTTCACGATCATCGAGAAGAACGCCGGTGTGGGCGGGACCTGGTGGGAGAACTCGTACCCGGGGGCGCGCGTCGACGTCGGGAACCACTTCTACTGCTACAGCTTCGAGCCGAGCGATCAGTGGACGGAGTTCTTCGCACAACAGCCCGAACTCCAGGCGTACTTCGAAGGCGTGATGACCAAGCACGGCATCACACCGCACGTGCGGTGGGAGACCGAGGTACTCGGTGCCGCGTGGGACGACGCGGCCGGAACGTGGTCCGTGCGCGTACGGGCCGCCGACGGCTCGGAGGACACCGTCGTCGGGCGGGCGGTGATTTCTGCGGTTGGTCAGCTCAACCGTCCGCACACTCCGGAGATCGCGGGCCAAGATTCGTTCGTCGGACCGGCTTTTCACTCCGCGCGTTGGGACCACACGGTGGACCTCGCGGGCAAACGGGTCGCAATGATCGGTGCGGGTGCCAGCGGCTTTCAGATCGCGCCCACGATCGCGCCCGACGTTGCGCGCCTCACCGTGTTTCAACGCACTGCGCAATGGATGTTCCCGAACCCGAACTACCACGAGACCGTGGGACCGGGCGTGCGCTGGGCACTCCGCCACCTGCCGTTCTACGGGCGTTGGTACCGCTTCCTCATCTTCTGGCCCGGGTGCGACAAGGGGCTCGAGGCGGCGCGCGTCGACCCCGACTATCCGGACCAGCAGACCGCGGTCAGCGAGATGAACGAACTCACCCGCCAGATGTTCACCGACTGGATCGTCAGCCAAGTCGACGACGATCCCGATCTCATCGCCAAGGTCGTGCCCGACTATCCGGCCACCGGCAAGCGCACGTTGCAGGACAACGGCTCGTGGCTCCGCACACTCACCCGCGACAACGTCGATCTCATCCGATCCGGGATCGAGCACATCGAGTCGGACGCCGTGGTCACCGTCGACGGTGAGCGATACCCGGCCGATGTCGTCGTGTACGCGACCGGTTTTCATGTGACCCGCATCCTCTGGCCGATGGAGATCACCGGGCGCGACGGCGTGGACCTTCGGACGAAGTGGGGCGAGCGTCCGGCTGCGTACCTCGGGATCACGGTGCCCGAGTTCCCGAACTTCTTCTGCATGTACGGACCGGGAACCAATCTCGCGCACGGCGGCAGTCTCATCTTCCACTCCGAGTGCCAGATGCGGTACATCACCCAGTGCATCGAGGAACTCGTGGCGAGTGGCCACCGCGCGATGGAACCGCGCCAAGAGAAATGCGACGACTGGCACGAGCGCTCCCAGCGCGAACTCAAGACGCTCGTGTGGTCGCAACCGTCGATCAAGCACTCGTTCTTCAAGAACGCGAACGGTGAGATCCACGGCCTGAGTCCCTGGCGGCTCGTCGACTATTGGACCTGGACGAAGGCACCGGACTTCGGCGACTTCGTGATCCGATGAGCGCGCCGACCGCGACCTCGGCGGAGCCGGCGAGCGCGGCGGTCGAGACGCGTGACCGATTGCTCGATGCGACCGAGCGGTGTCTGCGCCGGTCGGGGATCCGCCGGACCACGATGATCGAGATCGCCAACGAGGCGGGGATCTCTCGCGCGTGGCTCTATCGCCATTTCCCGGACAAGGCATCCCTCGTTCTTGCCGCGCTGGCGCGCATCGACGAGGAGTTCTGGATCGAGGCCCGGGACCGGATCTCGGCCGTCGACGGGATCGCGGCTCAGGTGGCTGCGGCCGTCGTGTTCTCGCGTGAACACCAGCCCGGTGCACTTCTGTTGTGCTTGCGCGACGAGGAGCCGGAGGCGTTCACCGCGGTCGTCGGCCGGGGGCTCCAGGAGATGATGCCGGGCATGTCGCGGTTTTGGTATCCGTACCTCGAAGCGGCGCGCGACCGAGGTCTGGTGCGGGCCGACCTCGACATCGCCCGAGCCGCGGAGTGGGTGATGCGCCTCGTGATGTCGCTCGTGACGATCCCCGGCGAAGCCGTCGATGCGGGCGATCCCGACGGCGTGCGCCGATTCGTCGAGGAGTTCTTGGTCACGGGCCTCAGTTGAGGCGGATCAGTAGTTGGTCCAGTCGCGGTTGAACCAGCGGCGGATGCGACTCGTCCCGAACTGCGACTTGTCGGCGGCGTACGCCATTGACGGGCCTTCCAGGAGACCCGACGGTGGCGCGCCGCTCAAGAACGTGACCTCGACGCGGGCGACCTGGTCGTTGCCGAACTCCAGGTAGCAGATCCCCGTGCCGTCGTAGGTGGACGAGTTGGTGTGGCCGCGATGGGTGGCAATAATCGCATCGGCGACGACGACGGCCTGACCTTCCGCGAACACACCGGCCTTCGGTGTGCCCACGCTCGTCACGTCACCGACCGCGTACACGCCGGGAAACCTCGTCTCGAGCGTGAGCGGATTCACCGGGATCCAACCGTCGTCGCACAATCCCGACGCGACGACCACACTCGGCGCGCGGTGCACAGGGATACCGAGGAAGAGGTCGTACGGCATCTCGCGGCCATCGGCGAAGACGACCATCTTCCGTTCCGGATCGAGCGCGACCACTAACTGGTTGGGGTGCCACGAGATGCCGCGCTCGGCGAACGCGGTGATCAACGCGGCGGACGCATCGGGAGAAGGCGGGATCGGAACGGGAAGCGGCATCACCAAGGCGATCTCGGACGTGTCCCGCAGGCCCCGCGTGGTGAGGTAGTCGTGCATCATCAACGCGGTCTCACTCGGCGCGGGCGGACACTTGAACGGCGCGGACGTGACCCCCACGACCACGCGACCGCCACCGAAGTTCTCGAGCACATCGCGGACCGCGAACGCGCCGGCCACCGTGTAGAACTCATTGCCGCCTTCGACGAGTCCGGGCGTGGCGCCGGGATCGAGATCGGCGCCGAGCGCGACCACGAGCACGTCGGCATCGAAGGTGCCGGCGTCGGTTTCCACGGTTCTCGTCGCCGGATCGATCGACCGAACCGTGGTCTGCACGAAGGTCACGCCGGGCTTCACCACATCGCGGTACGGGTGGTGCACCGCCGCCGCGACAGTACGACCGAACATCACGTCGAGCTTGGAAAAGCCGAAGACGAAACCGTCGGCCTGGTCGATGAGCACAACGTCGATGTCGTCGCCGAGCTCCTCGGACAATCTTGTGGTCAGCTCCAGGCCGCCAAACCCGGCACCCAATACCACGACACGCATGCGCCGACTCCCGTCTGATGTGGTGCGCGAAGACCGCGCCGTCCGCGACCGCGGAACCATCCGAATGTAGAGCGAATGCCTACCTCGGCGCGAGTGGCCGTGCTCGGGTTCTACGTCGAGGACTCGTCGGCCCACATGGTTTCGATCTCCTCGAGGGTGCGACCCTTGGTCTCGGGGACCTTGAGCCGAATCCACACGAAGCACACACCGCACAGCAGGGCGAAGATCCAGAACGTGACCGGTTCGCCGAGCCGCTTCACGATCGAAAGGAAGAACTGGCTCACCAACCACGCGCTGAACCAGTTGGCCGCGGTGGCGAGGGCGACGCCCCGCCCACGGACCTGGCGCGGGTAGATCTCGTTGATCATCGTCCACACGACGGGACCGAGCGAGAACGCGAACGACGCGATGTAGACCACGAGCGCGACCAGCGTGATGATCCCGGCGTCGCTGGGGCCCTTGGAACCCGCGTTGGCGGCGGTCGACGACGTACGGGTCACGTGGTCGAGACTCAGAAATGCGAAACCCACCACGGTGAGGCTCACGCCCATGCCGACGAGCCCCGCGAGCAGGAGCGGTTTCCGTCCGAGCCGGTCGACGAAGGCGATCGCGATGAGGGTGGCGAGCACGTTGACCGCGCCGATCGCCCACGTGGTGGCTGCAGTCTGTCCGGCCACGCTCGAGAATCCCGCCGCGGCGAAGATCTTGTCGGCGTAGTAGATGATCGCGTTGATGCCGGTGATCTGTTGGAACACCGCGAGACCGATGCCGATCACGAGAGGCCTCCGCCAACGCGGCGCGAGTATCTCTTTCCAACTCGCGGTGGCGGTGTCTTCGTCGAGGCGCGCTTCGAGCTCGGCGATTGCCGCCGTGGCGTTGTCGCGCGTCACGCGTTGGAGTGAGTGTTCGGCATCGGCGCGTCGACCGACCTTGAGATACCAACGCGGCGTGTCGGACAGCGGGAGCGTCAACAACACGAGCACGACCCCGGCGAAGCTCGCGAGTCCGAGCATCAGGCGCCACTCGCCGCTGGCGAGGAGTTCGTCGACGAGGTACGCAACGAAGATGCCGAACGTGATGCCGAACTGATACGTCGAGATGAAGCGACCTCGGAGGCGGGTTGGCGCCATCTCCGACGCGAGGAGTGGTGCTGCCACACTTGCCACGCCGACGCCGGAACCGACGACGAGGCGTCCGATGATGAGGACGGTCGTCCCGGGCGCGAAACCCTCCACGAGCGCGCCGCTGATGAACAGTGCCGCGGCGACCAGCACCGTGGCGCGGCGGCCGAACCGATCGGCGATCGTGCCTGCAACCAGCGAACCGACCATCGCGCCGAGAGTCACCCAACTCGTGACGATTTCGACCATGAGGGTGGTGAGGTTGAATGAGCGCTTGATCCCGGTCAACGCGCCGGAGATGACACCCTGGTCGTATCCGAAGAGGATGCCCGCGGTCAGGACGACCACGCCGACGAGCCATAACCAACGGGTCATGACCTTCTCGGGCGCGTCGTTGACCGACGCGTCCGGTGGCAGTGTCTGCGCCGTCATTTCAGTCCGCTCCGATTCCATATCCGGGTGTTACGGGTACTGCGTGAAGGGTGGCAAGTCGGTGGGCATCGGCGTGGGGGAGAGGCGATCGCGTGTGCGCGATTCCAACCCCGCGGCCGACACGAGTGCGGCCGGAATCTGATCTTGCGCGGCGATCACGTGATTGTCGACGGAGGTGACGCCGTCGAGCGGATGGCCGCCGCACGCCGGCTCGGCGCCGATGAGCCCAGCCGAGGGGTCGGGTTGGATCGAGTAGTTCCCGTCGTACGCGATCGGCCCGCCACCGCACCCACCGAACGAGAACTGTGATGCAACGCCGGCGAAAATTGCCGACGCCGCGGGCACGTCCACCGCATCCCACACCGCGTTGTTTCGAATGCTCACGTACATCGCCCCGTTGTCGGTGTAGATCGCCCAGCTGAGGCTGTGCTGTTCCACGACGAGGTTGTTTTCGATGGTCTGTCCATTGGCGAGCGTCGTTCCCTGGATGCCGTTGGTGTAGATGCCACCACCGTCGACGATCACCTTCATCTCGTCGAAGACGAGGTTGTTCGCGACCACGTTGTTGCGCGAGTAGTTGGCCAGCGGATCGCGGTGGGGGAATCGCTCGAGCCAGCCGCCCCAGCCGATCGACATGCCCGAGTACGGCACGTCATTGATCTGGTTGTGGCGAATCGTCGTGTGGTGGGCGTACCCGACGAGCAGCGCAGCACAGCTCTGGTACTCCGTCGACGTGGCGTGGAACCAGTTGTTCGCGATCTCGATGTGGGCGGTCTGCCGCGCGCTCTGCGCCCGGGGTTGATCGATACCGCCGATACCGAGGCCGCTGCACGATGTGTCGGTGAACTCGTTGCCGGTGACGCTCGCGCGTTGGCTGCCGTTGCCGAGAGACAATCCGATTGCGCCAAGGTGCTCGAAGGTGTTGTCGCGAAATGTGATCGAGCGATCATTCCGGAAGCGCACATTGCCCGGAACCTGCGCGAGTTCGGAGAAGAGACAAGGCCCGCCGGTCGGGGCGCAGGTGCCGCGCTCGCGGTAGCCGTTGGCCCGCTGAAGAAACGCGCCCGCTTGAAAGTCCGAGTACCCCGTCGGCGCGCTCGGCGCGGTCCAACCGGCGTGGCTGAAGGTGATGCCCTGAAACGCGATGTCGTGCACGGGCCGGCCCGGTGTCCCGACGCCGTCGATCAGAACCGGGAGGCGTGGTGCGATCACCGATGCGCGGGACGGGTCTTGGCCCGGCATCGGGATGTACGAGATCTCGTGGTGGCGACGGTCGAGATACCACTGGCCGGGCTGGGTGAGGAGCTCGCGGGCGTTCGTGACGACGGGCGCGACCTTGAGCGGTTGGCCGAATCCGGCGATGGCGACCGCCGTGCCTCGCATGGATCGTCTCGTCGTGTTGTCCCAACACGGTTGTTGCATCGTGATCGTGGTCGCGACGACCGACGCGACCCGACACCGCGACTCGGTCCAGTTGGAGGGACCGCTGGGGTAGACGAACTCGATGTCGCGCGGGTTCGACCACGAAGCCATCGCCTCGTTGCCGGCGGTGTATCCGGTTGCCGTTTGGGTGAGCGTGGTCGGTGCGGGCCCGGTGGCGACAGTCGCGCGTACGCCGTCGACGTAGAGCTGCCGCGTGTTCAGCGTTGCGTCGACTGGCGCAGTCCAGATCCCCTTCGTGGGGTTGCTCTGTTTCCAACCGCGAATTTGCACGCCGCCGCTGACGACGGGGTGGGTTCCCGGACGCGCGACGTAGCGGACCGTGTGACCGTTGTGGCCGGAGTCGGCGGCAGAGAGCGTGAGTGGCCGATCGAGGAAGTAGGTACCGTCGCCCAGTGCGACGACGACGTCGGAACGTATACGCGCGAGTCGGCCTCGGATCGCGTCACGTGCGATGGCGAGGCTCGCGTACGGCAACCGTTCGGTGCCGCGTCCGCGTCCATGCCGACGACCCGTCGGCGCGACGAAGACGGTGATGGTCTTGGCGCGTGATACAGCGGGAATCGACGCGCTCGCGCTCGTTGGGGTCGCGATCGCGAGGGCGAGAACTGCGAGGGCGACGGCAGTACGACTCGGGCGAACGTGGTGAAGACCTTCGTGGATCACGCGGCTGATATCGGTGCGAGGTCCCCCCGAGTTGATGCCCGAGATGGTGTCAGAGTCCGGATTGCACCGTTCAGCTCGATGCGTCCCGGATGGCCCGCCACACGCGCTCCGCGGTGCAGGGCATGTCGACATGGGTGACGCCGAGGTGGCTGAGCGCGTCGACGACGGCGTTCTGGATCGCCGGCGTGGATCCGATGGTGCCGGATTCGCCGATGCCCTTCGCGCCGAGCGGGTTGCGCGGGCTGTCCGTCTGGGTATTCGACACCTCGAAGCTGCACAGCTCGGCGGCCGATGGGATCGCGTAGTCCATCAGCGTCGCGGTGAGTGGGTTGCCTTCGTCGTCGTACTGCATCCATTCGTACAGTGCTTGGGCCGCGCCTTGCGCAATGCCCCCGTGTTGTTGGCCGGCCACGAGCATCGGGTTGAGGATACGACCGCAATCGTCGACCGCGATGTGACGCAGCATCGTGACGCGTCCGGTCTCGGTGTCGACCTCGACCACCGACACGTGCGCGCCGAAGGGGAAGGTGGAGTCGGTGCCGTCGAAGTCGAGCTCGTGACGCAGCGCCGCGGCTTCGAGACCGGCGGGGAGTTTGGACGCATCACGAGAAGCGACCGCGAGTTCACCCCACGAGACCATCGACGTGGGAACCCCCGCCACATGGAGCCCGCCGTCACCGACCACGATGTCGTCGGTCGACGCTTCGAGCAGGTGACCCGCCACTTCGCGCGCCCGGGCGAGCACCTCGTTCGACGCGATGTGGATCGCGCTCCCGGCCGTCTGGAGAGAACGCGAACCCATCGTGCCTGCCCCACGCGGTACGCGGTCGGTGTCGGAGTTGACGAGGGTGATCCGCTCCATCGGGATTCCGAGCACCTCGCTCGCGAGCATGGCGAACGCCGTGTGGTGGCCCTGGCCATGCACACTGGTACCGGCGAACACACTCGCGGCGCCGTCGTCGTGGATCTCGACTGCGCCGAATTCGATATGGAGCCCGACCGGTGCGGTGACCTCCACGTAGGTGGACACGCCGATTCCGAGCTGGCGGGTGTCGTTGCTCGCGCGTCGCTTCGCCTGCTCGGCGCGCAGCGCCGCGTAACCGGATGCCTCCAAGGCCGCGTCGAGGGACTTCTCGTACTCGCCGGAGTCGTAGTTGGCGCCCGTCGTCGTGGTCAGCGGGAACTTGTCGGGCGCGAGGAAGTTCACGCGCCGGATCTCGGCAGGATCCATGCCGAGCTGGTCGGCGGCGATGTCGATCACTCGCTCGATGAGCTGCGTTGCCTCCGGGCGTCCGGCGCCACGGTAGGGGCCGATGATCGTGTTGTTGGTCAAGACCCCGGTCGCCGAGAACCGAACGTTGGGAATGTCGTAGACGCCGACGGCCATCATCTGGGTGAGCGTGGGCAGGATCGCGCCGAGGCCCGGGTACGCGCCGGCCGAGGCGACCACCGTTCCATCGAGGCCGACGATCTTCCCGTCGTTGTTCACACCGAGCTTCGCCGTCATGACGAAGTCCCGACCGTGTACGAGCGACACCATGTCTTCCGAGCGGGTCGCGATCCACTTCACCGGACGACCGAGCTTCAACGCGGCCGCCGCGGCCGCGAGGTGTTCGATGTACGGGCCGGCCTTTGGACCGAAGCCGCCACCCACCCACGGGCACACCACGCGCAGTTGTGTCGGCTCGAGTCCGAGCATCGGCGCGTACACGCCGTGCAGTGCGTGTGGCGCTTGGGTGGAAACCCAACACGTGAGGCCGGGTTCTCCGGGTACCGCGAGGATGGCGTTGGTCTCCATCGGAACCCCCGCCAACCGTTGACTCACCATCGTGACTTCGGCGACGACGGCCGCGCCCACCAGTGGGTCGGCGTCACCCTCTTCCGGGAACGCAGACGCGAAGCACACGTTGGAACCATGTTCGGCGAACAGCAGTGGAGCATCGGGAGCGAGTGCGTCGAGCGGGTTCGTGACTGCGGGCAACATGTCGTAGTCGACGACGACGCGCTCGGCGGCGTCGACGGCCTGCGCGCGTGTGTCTGCGACCACGGCCGCGACGATGTCGCCGACATAGCGCACTTTGTCCGTGGCGAACACCGGCACGTTGAGTGTTTCGGGCATCGCGACGAATTGTTGGAGGGACGGGAGGTCGAGGTCGTCGCCGCGCGAGTGATACACGCCGACCACGCCGGGCATCGCCAACGCCTCGGAGATGTCGACCGAGCCGATGTTGGCGTGGGCCACCGGCGACCGTACGAACGCCACGTGTGCCGTGTTCGGCTCCACGATGTCGTCGACGTACTTCCCGGCACCAGTCAGCAGCGCGGGATCTTCGAGGCGGCGGACTGGATTGCCGAGGATGGAGCCTGCTGCGGCCATGGGCACCTCCGAAATGTCGAGATGCAGCAAGCTAGTGGCCGCGTCCGGTCACCGCTTCGGGGCTAGATGCTCACCAGCGTCGTCTCGCGAATGGAGGAGTTGTGTCCATACCCCAGCCAGGCGTGTTCGCCCAAGGGACCCGGTCCCATCGACATCTGGAGTTCGACCTCCGTACCGGTAAGCGACCCGATGTCGTGCTCGAAGCGTTGGCCGGACTGCGTCAACCGTCGGTGAGCGCCGGCGGTGCGAACATCGTGGTCGGGTTCGGCCCGCAGTTGTGGCGCGACCTCGGCGGTCCCGCGGCCGTGAACGTCGTCGCGGAGTTTCCCGACATCGAGGGCGTGCCGAGTACACCGCACGATCTGTGGATCTGGACGCACGGGACCGGCGACGACGTTCTGTTCGACGTCGCGCTCGGGATCAGAACGCGCCTGGATACCGTGGCGGTCGTCGCGTCCGACGTCTCGGGTTTCGTCTACCACGACGGCCGCGACCTCACGGGGTTCATCGACGGCACGGAGAACCCCGCAGTCGAGGACGCGTACGAGGTGGCGACGATCGCCGACGGCCAACCGGGACCGGGGGGGAGTTTCGCACTCGCGCAGCGATGGGTTCACGACCTTGGCGGGTTCCACGCGCTGGACGAACGCGAGCAGGAGGAGATCATCGGACGCACGAAAGCTGACAGCACGGAGCTCGCCGACGACGTGAAACCGGATACCGCGCACATCGCACGCGTCGTGATCGAAGACAGCGACGGCGACGAGATCGAGATCTATCGGCGCAGCGTCCCGTATGGCACCGCATCCGAGCACGGCTTGTTCTTCGTAGCGTTCAGCGCGGATCCCGAGCGCTTCACCAAGATGCTCGGCCGCATGTTTGGCGCGTCCGACGATGGCGTGCACGATCGCCTGACCGAATTCTCTCGGCCGGTGTCGGGCGCGTATTACTTCGTGCCGTCTCTCGAACAGTTGGGCGAGACATTGGGCGAATCGTGAACCTCGTCAGCGCCGTCACCAGCGCTGGCGTGCTTCCTCGGCGAACCCTTGGAGGTCGTCGAATTCGAGTTCGAGGCCGTCGTCGGTGCGGAGTCGACCCGCCCAAGTGCCGAACACCTGATGGACTTCGGTCCCGAACTCCCCACCGCCACCGACGTTCGTGTACTTGTCGAAGCGCGGCGTGAGCACGATGTCGAGCTGACCGCCGGGATCCGTGATGTGCCAGGGCCGCATCGGTTCGTCCCATCGATATTCCCACTGCAACTCGTTGCCGAGCTTCGAGACGCGCCCGTCGATGATTACGCCGTTCTCGGTGAACCCGGTGCCGGCGGTCCACTTCGCGCCGATCTGTAGTCCGATCACGTGACCGTCGCGCCGCCCCGCGCCGCCACCCCAGTTCCACGCGATCTCGTGCGGCCAGCGCCCACGCCCGACATCGAGCACTCCCCATGCGTCGGATCCGGTGGCGCCCACCGACCACCGACGATCTCCGACGACGAGTTCGCCGACGGCCGCGCGCGCCTGGTGCTTGGACGTGAAGTTGAACGTCTCGTCGTCCCACGGGATTATCACGTTCACCGACTCGTGACCGACAGGTTGGGCGACGCGAAGGTCGAGCGAGCCCGGTCGGTCGTCGGGCTCGGTCCAGGCCGCCCGTAACCGAGTGCCCGAGTTGTCATCGACGATCGACAGGTCGAGCCCGTCCTGGTTGACCAGGAGAGGCGCGGTGCCTGGTACCTCGGGCAGATCGATCGCGTCGGATGCAACGACGATCGCGCGCCCGCCGGTCTCACCCGAGATCAGATCCACCCACCACACGTCGGCCAACCCGAGATGATCGATGTCGGAGTACACCGCCGAGATCACGAGGTCACCGGCCAGGACCGCCCAGTAGTCCCATCGCTTGTTCGACCCGAAGCGACCGATGAGATTGGCCCGGTGCAGCGGGAAGCGTGACCAGCCCTTGGCGGCGGGATTGAGGGCGCTGCCATCGGCAACGCAGAGGTCGACGGGTTCGGTCAGCTCGGGCTCATGCGTCGCCATCGGCTGTGTCTACCGCGCCAGGACCGCGGTTGCCGCGCTCTGGATGGCTCGGGCCGCGTCGCGAGGTGAGCTTTGTCCGACGAGCGCCTCATGGATCGCAGACCAGCCCGCGTCTTCCACCGTCGGGAACCGCGCGAGCGGGGGATAGGTGATCATCGCGGTATCGATGGTGGCGCGGGTGATCTCGAGGCGACGACGATCGGTGTCGTCGATGGGCTCGACGGCTGCGAGCGCGTCGACGTGCGCGCACATCGTTCCGCCGGTGGCATCGAGGGCGTGCGCGTCTCGGCCGGCGAGATCGGTGACGAGTTCGACGGCGCGTTCCACGTCGCCGCACGTGGTGGGAATCGCCCAGGCGTGACAGCCCGAGTACGACACGCGGCGCGTGGATCCGGCGGGGTAGAGAAAGGGCGCCAGGTCCTGAGCGTGGTGCGAGTGTGCGATCGCGCCCCAGCCGCCCGGCCAGGCCGCGGCCGCCTCCACGCGGCCGTCCACGAGCGCGGCGTCGACCCCGTCGTAATGCCAGTCGGGAAGGTCGGATGGTCCGCGCGCGGCCAATGTGCAGAGCACGTCGATCGCCCACTCCGCCTCGGGCGAGTTCATCGTGGGTCGGAGGTCGTCGTCGAACAATGAGCCGCCCGCGCCGACGACGAGCTCGAAGAACGTGCCGAACAGACCGGACTCGCGACCGGGAAAGCCGAACACGATGTCGGAGTCGAGGAGCTCGGTCCAGCTATCGGGGATCTTGGTCACGCGGTCGGTGCGCACCCACAGCACTCGCACGTCGACGAGGCGCGGCACGCAGAGCAGCGTGGCGTCGAAGCGACAGAGTTCGACCGCCAGCGGCGCGAGCGGCGCGAGTACGTCGGGCGCGATGAGATCGTCGAGCGCGTGCAGCCACTGTTGTTGTGACGGCGCGTACTTGGAATGGGTCGCGAGCACATCGATGCGCTGGCCGTTCGCCAACATCTCCGCGACACGACGGTTGAGGGTTGGGTGATCCGCGTGGACGACGATCTTGATGTCGTCCGCGAACCGCGCGTAGAGGTGGTCGTACATCGGGCCGCCGACCAGCGCGACGCGCAGCGGGTCCGTTGCGGTCACGGCGCCACGATCCGCACGCCAGTGATGCCGCCGTCGAGGAGGAAGTCGGCACCGGTCGTGAACGTGGTCGGCGCGGCGAGATAGACAACCGCGGCCGCGACCTCGTCACACGACACCATGCGGCCGAGCGGTTGCCGAGCGCGCAATGCCTCGGTGGTGGCCTCGGGGCTGGGCGTGGTCTGCACGAGTCGCTCCACCCACGGACTCCACACCGTGCCGGGCGAGACGCAGTTGACGCGGATGCCGTGCGCAATCTCGTCGGCGGCCATCGCTTTCGTGAGGGCAAGTACCGCGCCCTTCGACGCGCCGTAAACCGCCCGTTCCACGAGACCGACCGACGCCACCACCGAGCACGTGTTCACGACGGCACCGTGTCCGGCGGCGCGCATTGCGGGCAGGAACGCCCGACTCATGTTGGCGGTGCCGAACACGTTGACCGCGAAGACGCGTTGCCACTCGTCGGGCGTCGAGATCACCACGTCGCCGACGGCACTGATCCCCGCGTTGTTGCACAGCACGTCGACCGGACCGTGCTCGGCGGCGATGCGGGTGGCCGCGTCGGTGCAGGCCTGCGGATCGGTCACGTTGAAGCCGTCGAGGAGGTCGAGGCCGATCACGGTGTCGCCGAGCTCGGTGAACGCGCTGGTGATCGCCGTACCGATGCCCCCGCTCGCGCCCGTGACCACGATCACCCGCTGCGCCATGTTCACTCCTCCGATGACGGCCGCGACCCGACCGCGCGGGCGGTCATCATGGCGCGGACCGTCGAGCGCTGCTTACTCTGCGCCGCTATGACTCGAATCACCGGGGTACGGACGCTCGACGTGCGCGCGCCGACCTCGCGCACGCTTGCCGGTTCGGACGCCGTGCATACGGACCCCGACTACTCCGGCGCGTACGTCTTCCTCGAGACCGACGGTGAGCACGAGGGCGTGGGAATGACGTTCACCATCGGCGCGGGCAACGACCTGTGTTGCGCGGCGATCGAGCAGCTCGCGGTGCTCGTCGTCGGCCGCGACGTCGACGAGTTGGTCGCGGACTCGGCGGCAATGTGGCGTGACCTCACCAACCACAGCCAACTGCGTTGGCTCGGACCCGAGAAGGGGCTCATCCATCTCGCGACGGCCGCGATCGTGAACGCGGTCTGGGACCTGAGTGCGAAGACGGCCGGACGGCCGCTCTGGCAACTGGTGGCTGATCTCTCGCCCGAGGAGTTCGTCGGCCTCGTCGACTTCCGCTACCTCAGCGATGTGCTCGATCGCGACGAAGCCCTTGATCTCGTGCGCGCACTCGCACCCACGAAAGCCGCGCGGATCGCCGAGCTCCGCCGCGACGGCTATCCGGCGTACCTCACGTCGGCGGGATGGCTCGGGTACCCGGAGGAGAAGGTGCGTGACCTTTCCCGAGCGGCGTTGGCCGACGGGTGGAAGTGCTTCAAGACGAAGGTGGGCGTGGACATCGCGTCGGACGTGCGGCGATGTGAGGTGATGCGCGAAGAGATCGGCGATCTTCCGCTCATGGCCGACGCGAACCAAGTGTGGGACGTTGGTCAGGCGATCGAGTGGATGCGTCATCTCGAACCCTTCAACCTGCGCTGGATCGAGGAGCCGACGAGCCCCGACGACGTCTTAGGTCACGCCGCGATTCGGCGCGCCGTCGCCCCCGTGGGGGTGGCCACGGGGGAGCACGCGGCGAACCGTGTGATGTTCAAGCAGTTGTTGCAGGCCGAGGCGATCGACTACGTGCAGATCGACGCGTGTCGGCTCGGCGGTGTGAACGAAGTGCTCGCGGTGCTGCTACTCGCCGCCAAGTTCGGCGTGCCGGTGTGTCCGCACGCGGGTGGGTTGGGGCTGTGTGAGTACGTGCAGCACCTCTCGGTCATCGACTACGTGTGCGTCTCGGGTTCCTTGGACGATCGCACCACCGAGTTTGCCGATCACCTGCACGAGCACTACATGAATCCGGCACTGATTCGCGAAGGCCGCTACCTCGTGCCGGAAGCGGCGGGGTACTCGATCGATATGTGGCCGGAGTCTTACGCGGCGCTCACGTGGCCGAATGGATCCGAGTGGCAGTGATCCCGACCGCACCGCTCGGCCCCCGTGGGGTCGAGGTGACGCGGATCGGATTGGGCTGCGGTCCCTTCGGGAACTTGTTCACCGCGATGAGCGACGACGCCGCGACTGCAACCGTCGCCGCGGCGTGGTCCGCGGGAGTTCGCTATTTCGACGCCGCGCCGCTCTACGACACGGACTCGCCGAACAGCGGCTGGGCCGTGCGTTGCAGGCGTATCCGCGAGATGAGTTCGTCGTATCGTCGAAGGTCGGTCGCTTGTTGCGTGCCGATGCCGACTTCGATCCCGGGATCTTCTGCATCGAGCGCGGCGGCCTTGCGCCCCGGTTCGACTATTCGCGCGACGGGGTGATGCGGA
>JANYLF010000071.1 GCA_025357995.1 Acidimicrobiia bacterium
CTCGACCATGCGCGCCTTGACGTCGAAGAGCTTCGCGTCGCGCTCGTCGACCACGATCTTGCGGCCGTTGATCCCGCCGGCGGCGTTGCACCACTGCGAGAACACGGTGGCGGCGTCGAACAGCTCTTGATTCAGACCAGGGCGGCCCGCATAGCCGGTGTCCGAGAAGGTCGCGAGATGGATCTCGGTTGCGCTGACGCCGTCGGCCGGCGAGCCGCCCGGCGTCCCCTTCTTACAGACCACGCCGGAGGTCCCGAACGTGCCGCTCGCGCCCGACGTGCCGACGGCCGCGGTCGTCGAAGAAGTCTGATCGCCGGAGCCTTTCTGGGAGTCGCTCCGGCCGCACGCGGCGAGCACCAGCGCAATGACACAGACGAAAGCCAACCACCGAAAGCGCTTCACGAGTCCCCCTATCGGCCGCACGTGCGACCTCTTTGGCCAACCTGACGACCCGTCAGGTTGGGAAGACAATGCCCGCTCTGTGCCGTCAGCGCAAGCCTTTCGCGGCTGGAGCCGTCACGATGCTCGCACCACCGGCTCGCCGCGGGCGCACGCGAGGGCTCGCTCGACGAGGGCGGTGAGGACCAGTTTCACCAGGTTTTGCTCGCGGGCATCGAAGAAGAGGATCGGCACGCCGGCCGCGACCGCGGTGGCCTCACGGACCGCGGCCTCGTCGTGGAGCGGCGCACCCTCGAAACAGTTGACGGCGATCACGAACGGAACTCGGCGTCGTTCGCAGTAATCGATGGCGGGAAACGAACAGGCCAGTCGCTGCGTATCCGCGATGACCAACGCACCGACCGCACCGCGCGCGATCTCGTCCCACATGAACGAGAACCGGTCTTGGCCCGGAGTACCGAAGAGGTAGAGGACGAGCGTGTCGTCGATCGTCATGCGTCCGAAGTCGAGGGCGACGGTGGTGTGCACCTTGTCCGGCGCGGTCGCCGAAACGTCGGCAATCGCCGCGAGGTCGGTGATGGCCGCTTCGGTGCGCAGCGGTTCGATTTCGGAGATCGTTCCGACGGTCGTCGTCTTGCCTACGCCGAATCCGCCGGCCACCAAGACCTTGAGCGCGACGGGTGGGAGTTCAGAGCGCACGGACGCCGGCCAGGAGTCGTTCGAGGAGGGCGACGCTCACGATCGTCGGCGCGTCGGCTTGGGCGGTCGCGCCGATCCGGAGAGCGTGGTCGGCCGCGAGATCCGCGACCAAGACGCGCACGACGCCGACTGGAAGCTCGAGTCGCGATGCGATCTCCGCCACGGAGCACGGCCGGTTGCACAGCTCCGCGATGTCGAACGCCTCGGGCGGGACGCGGCGTCCGGATTCCCACGCCGGTCCGACGGTCAACGCGACCGCCTCGAGCGGGATATCGACACCGCGGCCGCGAGTACGGCCGCCCGTGAGCACATAGGGACGGCAGAGTCGCGTCGAAGGCGTCGCCGTCATGGTGTGTCCTGTGTTTCCTGCTCGGGTGGGATGGCCGGCGTGAGTACCGCACCGACGCGCTCAACGAACGTCGCCATTTCGTACGCGACCAAGCCGATGTCACACGGTCGTGCGGCGACCACCGCCAGCGCCGAACCGTCACTGATGCCCATGACGAGCAGCAGCGCGCGCTCCATCTCGATGATGATCTCGTGCACCGCGCCGGCTCGCATCGGTTCACCCGCGCCCCGCGCGATACTCAGCAACGCGGAGGCGACTGCCGCGAGCCGGTCGGCATCGGCCCGATCCACGTGGGGCGAGCTCGCGAGCAGGAGGCCGTCAGACGAAACGACGACGGCCTCGCGCGCCCCGGGGACCTGCTCGACGAGGTTCGCAAGGAGGAACTCGAAGTCGTGGATCGATGTCATCGTCATGAACGTGTGTCCGGTTCGTGAGCATCCGCGCGTCGGCGCCCGGCCTCGTAGCGCGCGACGAGTTCGAAAACCGCGGCGGGTGCGCGCGGTGGAGGCGCCGCGGTTGGTGTTCCGGTGGGCACGGGGTCGGGAACGACTGGCACCCGGCGTGGCAGCGCGGGCTCGGGTTGTTCGGCGTTTGACAGTGTTTCGGAGCGAGCCTCGATGCCGGGCTCGACGGGCGTCGGAACGATGGAGGTGATCGCGTTGGTGCCCGTAGGCGGACGTGCGCGACTCTGATCGTTCAACACGAGGGTGCCGTTGGTAAGCCGGCGGCCGTTGCGGCGCCGTCGGTAGCGCGCATGGCGTCCCGCTGGTGTTGGCAACAGATCCTCGTCGGACTCCACCGGCACCGGCGTGAACCGTACGACTGGGCGAGACGGTTCGTCGCGGTCCAGATCCATCGCGATCGGCTCGACAACGGGTTCTGGTATCGGTTCGACAACGGGTTCTGGTATCGGTTCGCCAGCTGGTTCTGACGTCGTTTCGGGGGCCGGCTCGTCGATGCGTGGGTCGGCGTGGACCCAGACGTCGTCGCCGGCGGGCACGGCGGTGCGATCGCGGGTGCGCAGGAGACGAGCAGGCACGCTCACCATTGCGGAGGTCCCGACCGCCAGGGCGCTGCGGAGTACGACCGTCGCGCCAATCCGCTCGCACAGTCGAGCGACCACGACGAGGCCGAGGGACCGCGAGAGGTCGAGGCCCGGCAACGGCGGATGCGCGAGCTGCTCGTTCAACGCGTCGAGTCGGTCGACGGGCACCCCGATCCCTTCGTCGGAGATCGTCAACTCGATGCCGGATGGGCGACGGCGCGCACCCACGAACACGCGTGACTCCGGTGGGGAATAGGAGGTCGCGTTCTCGATCAGCTCGGCGATCACGTGGGTGAGGTCGATCGCGGCGCGGCCGAGCACGTCGACGTCGGAGGGCAGTCCAACGATGTCGACGCGTTCGAAGTCCTCGATCTCCGACACCGCGGCGCGCACGAGGTCGAGGAGCGGCACGGGATCGGTGTGGGTGCGTAGATCGTCGATACCGGCGAGCACGAGCAAGCTCTCGGCGTTGCGGCGCATGCGGGTCGCGAGATGGTCGAGCGCGAAGAGCGAGCCCAGCCGGTCCGGGTCGTGCTCGTGCGCTTCCAGATCGTCGATGAGCGTGAGCTGCCGAGTCAGGAGCGGTTGATTGCGTCGGGCGAGATTCACGTAGAGGTCGCCGACGTCGTTGCGCAGGGTCCGACGTTGCGCGACAAGTGCATCGATCGCCGACTGATCGATGCGATGGAGCGCGCGGGCAAGGTCACCGACTTCGTCGCGGGTGCGCACGACGACAGGCGCAGCTACTTGCGGCTCGAGTTCGGGTTCACTCGGGATCGCGGCGTTCTGTTCGCGGTCGGCGATATCGGTGGCGGTGGTCGTCACGAGTCGGATCGGCCTGCGAATGGCGCGGCTGAGCAGGATGCCGAGGGCGACGACCGCGATCAGAATCGCGCCGACGAGTTCGGCCCATCCGACGATCGCATCGCGTGCAGCTCGTCGTTCGGCGTTCGCCCGATTCCGGGCCGACCGGTCGAGGGTGCGACCGATCGCATGAAATGCGCCGAGCACGGGATCGGACGCCTGCTGCCAGCGTTGCGGCGAGAGGAACGGCACGCGGTCGTTGAGTGCGGGGTCGAGCAACCCGTCGGCGGTCTTGACGCTCGAGTGGAGTGTGGCGAGCGCCGCGCCGAGCGGTGTTCCGGCCGCGTGTATCGCATCTGCGATCGCGCGCGGCTGGAGGCGAGCACGTTCCGCGACGTCGGCGCGCAGCCGAGCCGTCAACGCTGGGGAGAGAGCCGCACGCGCGAGTTCGGTGATGAGGATCGCTTGCTCGTCGGAGGCCAACGCTTCCGCACGAGCGGCCTCCTCGCGCGCTTGGCCCACGGACCCGAGCGTGCGGAGTGAACTCGCACCGATTGCCTCGACCGTCGCGTCGGTCGCGTGCGCGAACCGTTCCCGCGTGATCGTGTCGCTGACGACCCGTCGATCGAGCGCGGCCCGCCACTCACGGATTCGGTCCCACTCGCGAGTGGCCGCGTCGACGGCGCGCGCGGCCTCGGGATCGACCGCCGCGAGCGCCGCGAGCCGACGAACGACGGCGCGCTCGGCAACGTCTGCCATCGGGCGCGCGGCGGCGAGCGCCTGATGGACCTCCGGCGCCCCCGACGCGAGGAACCATGCGCTCAGCGTCGACTCGCCTTCGGCTCGCGCGAGAAAGGTGCCGAGGGCACCGACCATCTCGGCCCGGGGAAGCGACCCATCCGCGCGTTGGTACCGGTGCAGTCGGTCCACCAGTCCGGGCGCGGCGGCGACCAACGCGGCAACGAGCGCGGTTGCGATCAGCAGAGCGAGCTTGGTGCGGAGCTTCAGGCGGCGGGCCACGGTGTCCTCCGCCGGGTCGGGGCGAGTCGATGCGCAGGAGTGGTCCGCTCAGCTGCCGTCGCCGCGGCGTGTGGGTACCGTTCGCTCACCGTCACTCCGCCCTGGGGAAAAGTTCACCACTCCCGGTATCAGCCGGCCGCCATTCTGACGGTCAAAACGGACAAACGCAAACGAGCTGCGCGGTTTTCCACCGCTTTCCGTGGTTATCCCCAGCCGTCTGGGGATGACCGACCAATTCCCGACTTGAAGTGTCGGGAATTGGAGTCGGTACGGTCACGGCATGGACAAACCTGACGCGACGAAGACGCGCCTGCCGGAGACCGGGGTTCCCACCGAGGCACTGCTCGCCGACATCGACGCGCGTCAAGCGCGCGAACCCGACGTGCACGGTGCGCGTCTCTTCGGCCTCGTGTATCCGACTGGCCGTCACGACCTCGAAGAGCTGGTACTCGCGGTCAACAATCGGTACTTGTTCGGAAACGCGTTGAATCCGTTCAAGTTCCCTGAAGTAGCGCGGTACGAGGGCGAAGTCATCGCCATGACCGGCGGACTTCTGCACATGCCTGACGGTGGTGGAGGGTCGATGACGTCGGGCGGTACCGAGTCGATCCTGATGTCGATGAAGGTGAACCGCGAACGCGCGCTCGCGCGCGGCGTCGAGCGTCCACAGATCCTGGCGCCGATCTCTGCGCATCCCGCGTACGCGAAGGCCGCGCACTACTTCGGGATGGAGCTTGTACGCGCGCCGCTCGACGCCCGCTACCGCGCCGACGTGAACGCGATGCGCGGGTTGATCGGCCCGTCGACCGCGGTCGTTGTCGCGTCGGCGTTCAACTATCCGTACGGCGTGATGGATCCGGTCGCGGAGATCGCCGCGGTCGCGGCTGAGCACGGCGCCGGGTGTCACGTCGACGCGTGCGTCGGAGGCTTCGTGCTCCCGTTTCTCGAAGACCTGGGCTACCCCGTGGAGCCGTGGGACTTCCGGGTTCCCGGCGTCACCGAGATCAGTGCCGACGTGCACAAGTACGGCTTCGCGCCGAAGGGCGCCTCGACCGTGCTGCATCGGGACGCCGACTGGTTCGGGCATCAGTACTTCGTGTTCTCCGATTGGCCGTCGGGTCTCTACGGCTCGCCCGGCGTTGCGGGTGCGAAGCCGGCCGCGCCGATCGCGACCGCGTGGGCGGTCATGCAATCGCTCGGTCGGAGTGGGTACGTCGACATCATGCGCACCACGATGGATACGGTCGAGAAATTGCAGGATGCGATCGCCGGGTTCGACGGCATCGAGTTGGTCGGCGACCCGATCGGCCCGGTGTTCGCGGTGAAGTCGGACACCGTCGATCTCTATGCCGTGGGCGACGTCATGGACGACCGCGGCTGGCACGTGAATCGCAATATGGATCCGCCGGGCCTGCACATGATGATCTCGCCCGCGCACGCGACGGTCGTCGATGAGCTGATCGCCGATCTCACAGACGCGGTCGTCCATCATGGTGAATCCCGAGGAAAGGCCGTGCGTTACTCATGACTCCCGAAGATCTGGTCGAAATCGAAGCGATCAAGCAGGTGAAGTACCGGTACTTCCGGTTCTTGGATCTCAAGATGTGGGACGACATCGCCGAGCTGTTCGTGCCCGAGGCAACGTGCGCGTATAGCGCCGGTGCTTACTCCTTTGACGGGCGTGACGCGATCGTCGAGTTCTTCCGCAAGGCGATGGGACGCGAGACGTTCCTCTCCTCGCACAAGGCGCACCATCCCGAGATCACGCTGACGAGTGCGGACGCTGCGACCGGTATTTGGTCGCTCGAGGATTGGGTGATCGACACTCAGTGGGAGCTCGACATTCGCGGCGCGGCCTTTTACACCGACGACTACGTGAAGCGCGACGGCGAGTGGAAGATCCTCCATACCGCATACAAGCGCGTGATGGAGGAGCTGTCGCCGCGCGCCGGTCGTGCCGGATTGCAGTTGACCGCCTCCTACTGGGGTACCGGCGGCCGGAGTTCGCTGCCCGGGCCCGACTGACCCTCGACGCCTCGAACGGAGATCTGCGATGGCCGACGCCGCGCCCGTATTCAGCCCCGAACCCGTCGACGAGGGTCGTCACGCGCCCGGCGGAGAAGAGCTCTGGGGCGAGTCGTGGTACCTCGATTGGGCCGCGGCCGATTGCGCGTACGGCGGGTACGTGCGCCTCGGGCTGTATCCGAATCTGGGGAAGGCCTGGTGGTGGATCGCGTTGGTGGGCGCAGACCGTCCGCTGGTGTTGACGGTCGAGCACGAGATGCCGTGCCCCGACGGTCTGGCCGCAGTCGACGTTGCTGTGGACGGCACCGCCTACGCACTCGCGTGGCCGAGGCCGTTCGAAGAGTTCCGGGTCACCAGCACCGCGGTCGGCGTAGTACTGCCCGACCCCGCGCAAGCGTTCCACGGTTTCGACGACGCCGAACGAGTACCGGTCACGCTCGATCTCACATGGACGTCGCGGGCCGAGGTGTACCCGTACCCGATGACGACGCGCTACGAGATCTCGTCGTGGGTAACCGGCACCGTGATCATCGGCGATGAGACCATCGCGGTCGACTGTGGTGGCCAGCGCGATCACTCGTGGGGCGTGCGTGACTGGTGGCTGTTTCCGTGGAATTGGACATCCGGCGCATTCGAGGACGGCACGTGTGTGCACGCGGCCCGCTCGATCATTCCGAATCTTGACGTCTTCGCGACTGGCTACACCGTCGACGCGCCGGGCGCGCTCACGCCCGCGACGGTGGTCGAGAACTCGGTCGACATCGACGCGGAGAAGATCCCCATCGCGGCGCGCCAACAGATCGGTGACGTCGCGTTCGGCACCGAACCGGTCGGCCACGCGCCGATCCTCCTCGTCGCACCCGACGGCCGCGAGACTCGCTTTCCGCGCGCCATGTGTCGCTACACCACCGCCGACGGCGTGGTGGGCACCGGCTGGACCGAATACAACTGGCCTCCGGATTTTCCCGCCAAACCCTGAGACCGAGGGCCGCCCGACCTATTGACCCTGAGTGGTCGGATCGTCACGATCAGTGGTTCTATGCGAGCCAGGGGGGCGGCATTCACGGTTCCGGCGGTGGTCGGAGGCCTATGGGTTCAGGTGCAACGCGCCGCGCACGCGCCACTGCCCTTGTTCGACGATCAGGACCTCACCGGGTATTACGGCGGCGGGCCGACGTCGGGGACGCGGGGCGGCTCCCCGGTACGGATCGCGGCACTCGGCGACAGCACCTTGACGGGTCCGGGTCTCGACGCCCCGAGAGATGTGTTCGTGGCCCAGGCGGCGGCTCGGCTGGGAGAACGTGTCCATCTCACGCGATACGCGGTGGGTGGCGCACGGATTGCCGACGTGTTGATGCACCAGCTCCCGGCCGTCCTCGACGTCCGTCCCGACGTCGCGGTGGTGTCGATTGGTGCGAACGACGCCATGCACTCGACGCCGCTCGTGCAGTTCGAACGTGACTTCCGCGCCGTCATCGGTGCGCTCGATCGGGCCGGGATCGAGACGATCGTCTGCGGGCTCATCGATCTGTCGGTGGTGCCAAGAATTCCTACTGCATTGAAGTCGATGCTCGGCCTGCGGGGTGCTGCGTATGAGCGCCGCAAGCATCGAGCC
>JANYLF010000075.1 GCA_025357995.1 Acidimicrobiia bacterium
CCCCCCCCCCCCCCACGCCGATCTCCCCAGGACCCGGTGACCACCATCGTTGCGACCACATCACTTGCAGGAGGGCAGCGCCCCCCCGGGCTGATCACCGACCGCATCGCGCGGGCGGTGGTCTTCGTTGCGGGGGCTTTGGTGCTGATCATCCTCGGGCTCATCGCGTACACGATGATCAGCGAGGCGATGCCGGCGTTTCGCAATCAGGGCCTCTCCTACTTCACGTCGGACGTCTGGAATCCTGGCCGCTCGAGGTTCGGGACGCTGGCCTTCACGTACGGAACGGTGCTCGTTTCCGGCATAGCGCTGGTACTCGCGGTGCCGGTCAGTATCGGCATCGCGCTCTTCACAACCGAGGTGGCGCCCCGATGGTTGCGCCGACCCGTGACCTATCTCGTCGACTTGCTGGCGGCAGTGCCGTCGGTCGTGTTCGGGTTGTGGGGCCTGCTCGTGTTGGCCCCTGCTCTCCCCGGCTTCTACCAAAACTGGCACGACTTCTTCTCCGGCGTGCCCGTGCTCGGCACGATCTTCGACGGCGCGCCGATCGCCGGCCGATCGTTCATGACCGCGGGCGTGATCCTCGCGGTCATGATCATCCCGATCATCACGTCGATCGCGCGTGAGACGTTTGCCACGGTGCCGCAGTCGTTGAAGGACGCTTCACACGCGCTCGGTGCCACGCGATGGGAGATGATCCGCGCCGCGGTCCTCCCACACAGTCGCGGTGGGCTGACCGCCGGCATCCTCATCGGACTCGGGCGCGCCCTCGGCGAGACGATCGCGGTCGCGCTCGTGATCGGCTCCAGCCCTCAGATCAGCGCGAAGTTGTTCGGCTCCGGTGACGCGGCGGCTTCGGTGATCGCGTTGCAGTGGGGTGAGGCGATCGGCGGCACGTACCGCGCCGCGTTGATCGGCCTCGGTGTCGTGCTGTTCGCCGTCACCCTGATGGTCGGAGTGTTGGCGCGGGCGGTCGTGGCCCGGGCCGATCGCAATACGGCGGGAGCGGTATGACCGCGACGTTGACGTCTCGATCGATCACGGAGAGTTCCGCATCGCCGTGGCGGCAGGTCAAGAGCGGCCTCGCGACCATAGCCATCGTCGCGGCGCTCATCGTCGCCGTGATTCCGCTCGTGCTGATCATCGCGTACGTCGTGAGCAAGGGGTGGTCGTCCGTGACCGCCTCCGGATGGTTTACCGACGACATTCCGATCTTCTCCCGCGCCGTCGGCCCGGGAATGGGCCCGGCGATCGTCGGCACGCTGCTGATCACCGGCGCGGCCACCGCGATGGCCGTGCCGCTCGGCGTGCTCGGCGGTGTGTACCTCAACGAGTACAGCGCGGGAAGCCGGTACGGGCGAGTGATCCGCTTCTTCGCCGAGGTGATGACGGGCGTGCCCTCGATCGTAATGGGCCTGTTCGTCTACGTGGTCTGGGTGTTGGAGTTCGGCCTCTCGGCGTTCGCCGGGGCCCTCGCGTTGGGCGCGCTGATGCTCCCGATCGTGATTCGCACGAGCGACGAGATGTTGAAGCTGGTGCCGCGCGAGCTGCGCGAGTCGGCGTACGCGCTCGGCGGGCGTAAGGCGGGCACGATCATGCGGGTGGTCTTGCCCGCGGCCGCGCCCGGCATCATCAGTGGCGCGCTGCTCGCGGTGGCGCGTGCGGCGGGAGAGACCGCGCCGCTGCTCTTCACGATCGGGTTCGTGAACGCGTCGAACACCAACCTGTTCCACGATGCCAACACGGCCCTGTCCACGCAGATCTTCAAGAATGCGATCTCGGTGTACCCCGGCCAGATCGATCGGGCGTGGGGCGCGGCGCTCACACTCATCGGGATCGTCTTCGTGTTCACGATCCTGTCTCGCATCCTGTCGACCGTCCTGGCCCGCAAGCACCAATCATGACCCTGACCTCATCGAACGAGAGGCTGATGACGCCCACTAACGTTGCGACGGTGAACGAGCCGATCGACGACCCCGCCGAGGCTCCCGCGGAGCTGGTCTTCGAAATTCGTGACGCGGCCGTCGACTACGGCGCACAGCGGGCCGTCGACGGCGTGACCCTCGACATTGCGTCCCGCGAGATCACCGCGATCATCGGCCCGTCGGGCTGCGGGAAGAGCACGTTCCTTCGTTGCCTGAACCGCATGAACGACTTCATCCCCGGTGCGAAGGTGAGTGGTCAGATCACCTACCACGGCGAAGATGTCTACGGACCGAAGGTCGACGCGGCTGAAGTTCGGCGACGCATCGGCATGGTGTTCCAGCGCCCCAATCCCTTCCCGAAGTCGATCTTCGACAATGTCGCCTACGGACCGCGCATCAACCGGTACAAGGGCAACTTGGCCGATCTCGTCGTGGAGGCGCTCACCCAAGCCGCGCTCTGGGACGAAGTGAAGGACAAGCTCAAGAAGAGTGCGTTCGCGCTCTCGGGCGGTCAGCAGCAGCGACTCTGCATCGCGCGCGCCCTCGCGGTGTCGCCGGACGTGATCCTGATGGACGAGCCGTGCTCCGCGCTCGACCCCATCGCGACGTCTCGCATCGAGGACCTCATGGTGGCGCTCAAGCGCGACTACACGATCGTGATCGTGACCCACAACATGCAGCAGGCCGCGCGCGTCTCGGACCGCACTGCGTTCTTCACCACCGATGTCGACGATCAGGGTGAGCGCACCGGACGACTCGTCGAGTTCGACCTCACGAACACGATCTTCACCAGTCCGTCGGATCCGCGCACCGAGGGATACATCACCGGTCGCTTCGGATGAACGGGCGGCGGCGGGCGAACGTGTCCGACGAGCGGCCGTCGGCCACCTCGACCGCGGGCGATCTGGATCGTCGACGGTTGGCCGAGGCGTTGGATGCGGTGGGTGACGCCGTCGTGGTGGTGGATGCGGCCGGTGAAGCGGTGTTGCGCAACAACGCCGCCGATCGCTTCAACGACGCCCGCCATGCCGACGCGTTGGCGGGAGACGCATTGCGAGAGCTGCTCGATCGGGCGCGCAACGGCGAGGAGTGCTCGCGTGAGCTCCAGCTGTACGGGCCGCCGGCGGAAGTGTTCTGGATGACCGCGCGCCCGCTTATGGCCGAGGGTCGCCGTATCGGCGCGGTCGGACTCGTTCGCGACGTCACCGAGGCGCGCCGTATCGAGACTGTGCGGCGTGACTTCGTCGCCAACGTGAGTCACGAGCTCAAGACTCCGGTTGGTGCACTCGCGGTACTCGCGGAGACGTTGGCCACGACCGAGAATCCGGAGGTGGCGCGCCAGTTCGCGGAACGCATCGCGGACGAGGCGACGCGGGTCGGTGCGATCGTCGACGACCTCCTCGATCTCGGGTCGATCGAATCTCAGTCGACGTTCCGCGGGAGCGTGGCCGTCACCGAGTTGGTGCGCTCGGCGATCGATCGGGTCGGTGCGGCCGCGGCGGCGTCCGGACACCGGATCACAGTCTCGGACTGCGACGAAGTCGTGACGTGCGACCGTCGCCAGGTAGTGAGCGCTCTCGCCAACCTGTTGGACAACGCGCTGAAGTACTCGGAACCGGGAACCCAGATCTCGATTTCGGCCGGTTCGGTCGATGGTTGGGTCACGTTCGAAGTGGCCGACCAGGGAGTGGGGATTCCGTCACGCGATCTCGATCGGATATTCGAGCGCTTCTACCGCGTGGATCGAGCACGGAGTCGCACCACCGGTGGCACCGGGCTCGGGCTCGCGATCGTGCGCAACGTCGCACATGCGCACCACGGTGACGTCACCGTAGATTCGAGCGAGGGTGACGGCTCGGTGTTCCGACTTCGGATTCCTGTTGCGGGCAATGTGAGCCCGCTCTTCTCGGAAGGCCGCTGATGGCCGATCCACCGCTCGTCCTCGTGGTCGACGATGAAGCCTCGTATCGAGACGCACTCTCGGTCGCGTTGGCGGCCGAAGGATTCGCGGTGGAAACCGCGGCCGATGGCGTAGAGGCGCTCGAACGATTCGAAGCGTCGCGCCCCGCGCTGATTCTGCTCGACGTGATGTTGCCGCGCGTTTCGGGGATCGATGTGTGTCGTCAGATTCGCGCCAAGAGCAAGGTGCCCATCATCATGGTGACAGCACGCGCGTCGGAGATCGACGCGGTGGTCGGGCTCGAAGTGGGTGCCGACGACTACGTCGCGAAGCCGTTTCGGCTGCGCGAGTTGGTCGCGCGCGTGCGGGCCGCCTTACGACGCGGCCATCAGGAGGAGAACGTCGACGTGGATCGCGACGACTTCGTGACCGTCGGCGACGTGACGGTCGACATCGGCCGTCACGAAGTGAAGCTGCGGGACGAGCTGGTCGCCTTGCCGTTGAAGGAGTTCGAACTCCTCGAGCTGTTGATGTTCAACGCCGGCCGCGTCCTGACCCGTGACGTGCTCATCGATCGCGTCTGGGGTCCGAATTATTTCGGTGACACCAAGACGCTCGATGTCCACATCAAGCGCTTGCGCGCCAAAGTGGAAGACGACCCGTCGGTGCCGACGCGCATCGTGACGGTGCGCGGAGTCGGTTACCGCTACGAGCGGACCTAACGCGTTACGAGGGCAGGAGGTCGTCGTCGACGATGGTGAGGCCGTCGAGCCACGCGCTCGCGTCCAGCTCTGCCGGAGCCGCCGCGGTCACCGAAGCGCCGACCCGGGGAACGAGTTCGGACATCACGTCGGCCATGCTCACTTGATCGTCGATGGTGTGCACGACCGGTTCGGCAACGGGCGGTTCGGTCGCCACGGTCTCGGCCACGACTGCTTCTGGCACGGGAGTCGCGACGGCCTCGGGGACCTCGAGCGGAGTCGTGTTCTCCGATCGGTTCCCGCCGAACTGCACGGGAGCCTCGGGAACCGGCGGGGCGTTGAACCTCGCCGCCACCGCCGCGGTTTCCGCGTCAGCCTCTTCGGTCTTGTTGCCCTTACCCATCATGTCGGAGAACTTCATGTCACCTTCGCCAATGCTTGTTCGTAGTCTTCACGCGCACGCGGCGACGCGAGACCGGCCGATTCGAACTTCGCCGCCACGTTTCCGTCGCGGTCGATGACAAACGTTCCCCGGTTCGCGCAGCCGAGCTGCTCGTTGAACACGCCGTACGCCTTCGCTACTTCACCGTGGGGCCAGAAGTCTGAGAGGATCGGGAACGTGAACCCTTGCTGCTCGGCCCACTGCGCTTGCGCGTGGCGGGTGTCGCAACTGAGCGCGAGGACGGCAGCACCGGCGCCGTCGAACGCGGAGGGGTCGTCGCGAATCTCACAGAGCTCGCCTTGACAGACGCCCGTGAAGGTGAACGGGTAGAAGACCAATACCACAGGTTGTTTGCCCTGATAGTCGGACAGGCTGACGTCATTGCCGGCCTGATCCTTCAGGGTGAACTCTGGGGCGGTCTGCCCGATCTCGACGGTCAAGGTCAACTCCTGGATCGGTGAATACAACGATCGCAGTGTACGGGTATGGACGAAACCGGCATCGGTTCCGTTCGGGACGGTGTGTCGTCACGCGTTGTCGACCGAAGGGCCCGCGCTCTTGAGCGGCTCGGCTGACGGACGCTGAATCGCCCCGTACGGTGCAAGCCTGGCGTCTCGGACACGGGTCAGGTGCAAGGTGGCCCGCCAGGTGGGAGGTGGCCCGTCAGGTCGGAGGTGGTAGGTAGCGCGCCGCGGTGACGTCGCCGGCGACGACGGTGAGCAGCCACGTGCTGCCTTTGGCGATGCGGTCGTCCTCGAGGACCACGCCCCGCCGAGCGAGCGTGTGCATGACCTCCCCAATCACGTCGCCGTGCGAACACAGCACCGTTGGTTCGGTGAGCGCTTCGATGCGGGCAATCGTGGGTTGCGGGCCGCATCCTTCGCCGAGGGACTCGTCGATCTCGATGTCGACATCGAGGGCCGCCGCGAGTGGCGCGACGGTTTCGACGCAGCGGGCGTACGGGCTGCTGGCGATGGCGGTGATCGCAGAACCGCGGAACTGTGCGACGAACGCGTCGGCCTGGACGCGACCGCGTTTCGAGAGCCCGCGTCGAGCGTCGTCGTGGACCCCACGCTTCCCGGCGTCGGCGTGGCGGACGAGGAAGCACTCGGTCATACGGCTCCTTCGATCGTCGCCAAGAGTTCGCGATCGCGTGGGTACGTCAACGCCGCGCGGGCGCGATCGAGCGGCCACCACTCCACCACATCCACTTCGTCGTCGGGTGGGCGCGTGCCGGGATCGTGCGCGACACTCATCACGAAATAGCGCACGGTCTTGGGTCGGCCGCGACGATCGATGTACTGGATCGAGCCGGCGTCGCGCGTGATGCGCGCCCGCACTCCCGTCTCCTCGTGTACCTCACGCTGCGCGGCGGTCGCGTCGTCTTCACCCGGATCCAGCTTGCCCTTGGGAAGACTCCAGTCGTCGTACGCCGGGCGATGGACCACGAGGACGTGGAGACTGTCGTCCTCGTCCGTGGCAGTGGCGGCGCGGAGCACGACGCCGCCGGCCGCGCGTACCTCGGCCTGGCTCACAGGTGGTTACCGCGTGTCATGCCGCGGGTCGGCGCGGGCATCGTGGCTGCGGGCGACTGCGCGGTCCATGAGCACGCGATGCGCGTCCACGCCGGTGATGGTGGGAAGTCGGTGCCAGTCGCCCGCGCGGTCGAGCTCCCACACTTGGGTGTCATCGGCCAGCTCGACGTCGAGTAACTCGGCGAGGCGGCGTCGCAAACTCGGTGCGCGGACGGGAACGAGAGCTTCGACCCGACGGTCCAAGTTGCGGGGCATGATGTCGGCTGAACCGATGAGGTACTCGGCGGATTCGGGGTCGGCGCCGAAGCAAAATATCCGCGAGTGTTCGAGGAATCGGCCGAGCAGGGATCGCACCCGGATGGTGTCGGAGAGGCCGGGCACCCCGGGACGCAAGCAGCAGATGCCGCGGACAAGCAGGTCGATCGGTGTGCCGCTTGCCGACGCCGCGTAGAGCGCGTCGATCGTCTCGGGATCCACGAGCGCGTTCATCTTCATCACGATGCGACCGTCCGCGCCCAGATCGGCTTCGGCGCGGATGCGATCGAGGATGCCATCGCGCAATCCGTGGGGCGCCACGAGGAGTTGGCGGTAGCGGCGCGGCCGGGAGTACCCGGTGAGGGAGTTGAACAGCTCGGTGAGATCCTCGCCCACATCGGGATCCGAGGTGAGCAGTCCGAGGTCCTCGTAGAGGTTGGCGGTCACGGAGTTGTAGTTGCCCGTGCCCACGTGGCAGTAGCGCCGGATCCCGGTGTGCTCATTGCGGACGACGAGCAGGATCTTGGTGTGGGTCTTGAGCCCGACGAGCCCGTACACCACGTGGACGCCGGCTTCTTCGAGCTCACGCGCCCGCTCGACGTTGATGGCCTCGTCGAATCGGGCCTTGACCTCGACGAGGGCGACGACCTGCTTGCCCGCCTGCGCGGCCCGCACGAGCGAGTCGACGATCGAGCTCTGCTGACTCCCGGTGCGGTACAGCGTCTGCTTGATCGCGAGCACGTTGGGATCTCGCGATGCCTGTTCGACGAAGGCGGCCACGCTGGTGCTGAACGAGTCGTAGGGATGATGCACGAGCACGTCGGTCGATTCGAGCACGCGGAAGAGGTCGGGCGCGGTGTCGCCGCGTCCCAGGACGGCCTGGGTTTGCGGCACCCACGGCTCGTCCTTGAGCTCCGGACGATCGAGCGCGCAGAGTGTCCACAGCCCGGAAAGGTCGAGCGGACCATCGATGACGGTCACGTCGTGCGGCGAGAGTTCGAGCTCGCGGATGAGGAGCGCACGAATGTCTTCGTCCATGGTGGCATCGACTTCGAGCCGCACGACGTGACCGGACCGATTGCGCAGGTTGAGCACGCTCTCGACGGCTTCGAGGAGATCCTCGTTCTCGTCGTCGAGTTCGAAGTCGGCGTCGCGGGTGACGCGGAACGGGTAGTTCGCCGTGATCTCCATGCCGGGAAAGAGTTGATCGAGATGCGCGGCGATCACTTGCTCGAGCGGTACGAAGCGTTCGCCGTCGGGCATCACGACGAACCGCGGGAGCAGTGGCGGAACCTTGACGCGCGCGAAGCGTTGCTCCTGCGTGTCGGGGTCCAATACTTGGACCGCGAGATTGAGTGAGAGATTCGAGATGTACGGGAACGGGTGCGCCGGATCGACGGCCAGCGGTGTGAGTACCGGAAACACCCGCGATTGAAAGACGTCGACGAGGTACTTGCGATCGTCCTCGTCGAGATCCTCCCAGCGGGAGAACACGATGCCTTCCTCGACGAGCGCGGGCGATGACGGACGTGAACAATGCGGCCTGACGAGTGACCAGCGTTCGAATCTCTTCCCGAATGGCGTCGAGCTGTTCGCTCGGGCGCAAACCGTCGGGCGACGTGCCCCGTACCCCAGCCTTGACCTGCTCTTGCAGACCCGAGACCCGGACTTGGACGAACTCGTCGAGGTTGGTGCTGAAGATGGCGAGGAACTTGGCGCGCTCGAGGAGTGGTCGATCCGATGCCTCGGCCAACTCGAGTACTCGGGCGTTGAAGGCCAGCCAGGAGAGCTCTCGATTCAAGAGCCTTTCCTGGTCCGACATGGTGGCATCGTACCGATCCCTCCCGAGACCGGGTACCGGCGCGATCCACCCCGGGGGGACGAGGCGGATCGGAGGGGGCCGGTAGCCTCGATTCGGCGATGGTCACCCGCGACCCCCGAACCTACGAGCTCAACCCTTTTGGCCGGCTGGCTGTCGCGCACGCGGCGTCATCGGTCGGTGACGCGTGCCTGACGGTGTCGTTGGCGGGCTCGATCTTCTTCACCCAGAGTGTCGGCGAGTCGCGCACCCAGGTGCTGCTCTACCTCCTGTTGACGTTGGCGCCGTTTTCGATCGTGGCACCGGTCATCGGTCCAGCGCTGGACCGGAGCCGCGCCGGACGTCGCACCCTCATGGCCGTCGGATGCTTCGGCCGTGCACTCGTGTGCTTTCTCATGGTCGGACAACTCGACACGGTGTTGCTGTTTCCGCTCGCCTTCGTTGCTCTCGTCCTTTCGAAGGGTCATGCCGTCGCGAAGTCGTCCCTGGTCCCGGCCGTCGTGCGCGACGACAGCGAACTCGTGGAGGCCAACTCGCGGCTCTCGCTCATCGCAGTCATCGCCAGCGTGGCCGGCGGCTTGCCCGCGGCCGGCCTGGTGGCTGTCTTCGACGCCCGCTTCTCGCTGCTCATGGCGTCGATCATGTTCCTGGTGGCAGGAGTGCTGTCGACGCGTATCCAAGCGGTGGCGCGTCCGTCGGCTCCGGAGTCGGTGGAGGAGCGCGCGGAGCTCGCGATCCCGAGCATCGTGTTCGCGGGAACGGCGATGGCGGTGATGCGCGGGTGCGTGGGGTTCCTCACCTTCTTGCTCGCGTTTCTCTTGAAGGCGCGCGGTGAGGCGGCGTGGGTATTCGGCGTAGTGCTCGCGGCAAGCGCCGGAGGAGGCTTTATTGGCGTGATCATCACGCCTCGCTTGCGCCGCAAGTTGCGGGAAGAATCCATTTTGGCCGCGTCGCTCTTGGTGCCCGCGGTGATCGCGCTGCTCGCGGCCCGCGACGGGGGAACGTTGGGTGCGGTGGCGATCGGGTTCACCGTGGCAGCGGGGGCGGCCGCGGGGCGGATCGCGTTCGACAGCCTTGTGCATCGCGACGGTCCGGAGCATCTCCGCGGTCGTGCATTCGCACGGTTCGAAACCCGCTTTCAACTCTGCTGGGTCGCGGGTGCGCTGATCCCGGTCGCGTTGCTCAACGTCTTGAGCCGACGCTGGGGATTCTTCGTCCTCGCGCTCACGCTCTTCTTCGCGGGATTGTCCTACGTGGCGGGTCTGCGTTCCCGCGGCGAGTGGAGCGGATCGCGTCGAGCGCCGTCGCCGCGCCGCTTACCTCGGGGCGAACTCACGGACGGCCCCGCCGAAGAGTGACGGTCAGGTCCAGCCCGACGTTGCGCCCTTGACCATGCCGAAGGGTCCTGACGGCCAGCGGTAGCAATCCATCAGCAGCTGGTCCACTTCGTCTTGGGTCGCCACACCCTCGTTCACGACCTTCTGCGCTTCCGCGACCATCGCAAAATACACGCGGTTGGCCACGTAACCCCAGGCCATCGCGGTGTCCTGCACCACGACCGGATGCTTCCCGCATCGCAACGCCGCGGCGCATACCGTCGTGACCGTCTCGTCACTCGTGGCGCGGGTGCGAACGATCTCGGCGAACTTCATGACCGGCGCGGGCGACGCCCAATGCCATCCGACGCCGCGGTCTGCCCGATTGGTCGCGGCGCTGAGCGCTTGAATCGGGAAGCCGGACGAGTTGGAACACAGGATCGTGGACTGCGGCGCGGCGGCATCGAGATCGCGGAACACGCGAATCTTGAGGTCGAGCCGTTCGGGGACGGCCTCGATCACGAGATCGGTGTGGGCGGCCGCCTCGAAATCTTCGGTGAACGTGAGACGCGCCGCGGCGGCGTCGGCCTCTTCGCGGGTGAGCTTGCCGCGCGCCACGCCGGAGTCGAGTCCGTACCGGCCGACCGTCGCGTGCTCATGGCCGGTCCGCAATGCCGCGGGATCGATGTCGTACACCACGACATCGAATCCGGCCGTCGCGGCCACTTGCGCGATCCCGCCTCCCATGACTCCTGCGCCCAACACGCCGATCCTCCGCTCTTGCTCCTTCGGAGCGGGCCGCTCAGGCCACGCTGCGCTGGTTGTTCGGCCGAAATCACGTAGCGGTCCCGCTGCGCTCTTGTTTTGCTGTGTCATTGGGGAAGATCGATGCGGGCGAGCCACAGGCCGGGGGCGTCGAGCTCGGCGGGCGTCGGCAGATGCTCGGGACCGGACCAGAGGCGGTTGAGACCTTCCATGCCGGCGCGTTCGACCACTCCGGCGCAGAACGCTTGCCCGCGCTCGTAGTGCGTCCGATCGAGCTCGATGCCGAGCATGCCTTCCACGAACCGGCCGGCTTCGCCGCGCTCCACGTGATGGCGGCGCAGTGCCTCGTGGATTCGCGGGTAGTCGGTCAACAGGTGAGTACCGATGTGCTCGGTCACCAGATCGGCGTAGCCTTCGAGCACCATCGTGAATTGTTGGTTGCGCTCGAGGATCGCTCGTTGCCGATCACTCCGGAGCGCACCGAGCAGCACATCGGGACGTTGCGCGAGCTGGGCCATCGCGTCGGCATCGGTGGGATCCACATCCCCGAATGCATCGTCGAACGCGCGGGGATCGAGTTCGAACGCGCCGACGTACTCCGTCGCGATCTCGACGAGTCGCTCGCGCACCCAGGGCTGGGTTCGTTGCGCGGCGCGGACAGTCTCGGCGATGGCCACCGCGAAACGGACGTCGCGCGGTTCGATGGACCACGCCTCGGCGAAGCGGTCGATGTTCGGCGCGACGAAGGTGATGACCGGCGGATGCATGGAGGGCAAGGGCAGGTCGAACCTTCCGAGCGCGTGCTGCGCGAGGTATCCGACCATCGAGCCGGTCTGCGCGCCGAGCAGGAGTGGACCGAGCATGCCCATGAGGCCGCGCATGCCGTCGGCGCCCATCGGCATCCCGAGCACGCCGGCTGTGGCTGCTTCGACCTCGGCATCGTCCGCGGCGTCGAGATCGGCCGCCATTGCGGTCTGCATCGTGGTTGCGAGCGTCTCGAGCACCGGCTTCAGGCCGTCGAGGTGGCGAGCCACCCACGTGCGCCGGTCGATGATCTCGATCGGGAGGGCCACAACATCGTCGAGTCCGGTCTCGGTGACGACAGGCCCGGAGGCCGCTCGGGCCAGCTCGACCAGCTCGGCCCGCGTCGCCTCCGCGATGGTCTCCGACGGGTCGTCCTCGAGCGCGACCTGCTCGGCGACTTGACGGGCGATTTCCCAGTTCAACGGCCCCGGCGACTGGAGGATTCGCATCGCTTCGGACAGATCGACCTGTGACAGATCGAACGGAAGTCCGAGCGCTCCGAACGGGTTGGCGGGGTCCGGATCGTCTCCGGTTTGAGGATCGTCGGCCACGCGGCCAGTCTAGGGAAGCTCATGACGACTTCTTCGGCCGCCCATTCCGTCGCGATCACCGGCGCGGCGGGCTTCGTCGGGTCGCATCTCGTGCCCGCGCTGAGTGGCGCGGGCATCGAACGCATCGTCGGTCTCGATGTGCGCGACCCGACGCGCGCGGCACCGGGAGTGGAACATCACCTCGTCGACGTCACGAGCCGTGACATCGCGGTGTGGCTGAGTGGAGTGGACACCATTGTGCATCTCGCCGCGATCGTGGATCCCGTGCCCGACGAATCGCTGATGGCGCGGGCCAACGTGGAGGGGACCCGGCGGATGCTCGAAGCCGCGGCTCGCACCGGTGTGCGCAAGATCGTCCGCGTGTCGACCGCCGCGGCGTACGGCGCGTGGGCATCGAACCCGGTACCGCTCACAGAGGACGCTCCGCTGCGACCCAATCCGGGCTTCGCACCGGCGATCTACGCGGCCGAAGCGGAACGCTTGCTGTTCGAATGGCAGCGCGAACACCCCGACGTGTGCGTCACCGTGTTGCGCGCCGCGCCGGTGCTGGGTGCCGGCGCCGAACACCTCTGGGCGCGGGTCTTGGCCGGTTGGCGTCGCCCGCGCATCCGAGGCGAAGGCGCGCCGGTCCAGGTCGTCCACGTCGAAGATCTCGTCAATGCCCTCGCGCTCGTGGTGCAGGCCGATCATCCGGGGGTGTTCGATGTCGCCGCGCCCGGTTGGTTGGGCGTCGACGACGCGCGAACCTTGCTGCGGCGCGGTGTCCTACCGGCAATCCCCGTCGAGGTGATGCGGAGGGTCATAGCCCGTAGCTGGCAAGCGGGGGTGGGTGACATGCCACCGGCCATCCTGCCCTACTTGATGCATCCCTGGATCGTTGCCACCGATCGGCTCGAAGCATTCGGTTGGCGGGCGGCGCACACGAATGAAGAGACGCTGCTGGAGACCCACGACGCGTTGGCGCATGTGGCGTCGCTGTCGCGGCCCGCGGTTGTTGCTGCCGTCGGCACCGCCGCCGTGGGCGTCGCCGGCGGAATCGCGCTCCGCCGGATCCTGCGCGACTGACTTCGGTGCGACGGACTCCCGTTAGGCGGCGGGTGCGCGGGCGAACACCTCGATGAGCGTGGCCGGCGTTCCGAGACCCACATCGTAGGTGTCCGCTTTCCCTCCAACCCCGATGAGCTCGGGTCCGAGGTCCCAAAAGAGGGTCCCGGCCGCATGGCCGGCCGCGGCTTCGTCGTAGGTCCGGCGAAACGCCGCGGCTCGTGCCGCGTCGCCCCGGGTCTGGGGAAAGCCGAACTCCTCGAGGAGCCAGGGCTTGCACACCCGTACTCGTTCCCCTGTGATCCGCTCCTCAACCGTCCCTGGAACGCGTTCTTCCAGACGTACTGGTTGCATCAGGTGATGGTGCGCCACGGCGACGGCGACCGGAAGGTGTGGGGAACCGAAGTGGGCACGCCGACGGGATCCGACGTGGGCACGTGTGGGGGTGGCAACGGCGAATCCGTGAGCGAGGTCGACCAAGCGCGCTTCGCGGTCGACGCGCTCCGTGGCTGGACGCAGACGTTCGGCTCCTTCACTGGTCCGCTGCTCTGGTACCAGATCCGCGACAACGGCACCGACCGATCGAACTGGGACGACAACCTCGGTCTCTTGCGCCGCGACTTCTCGCCCAAGCCCGCATACGCCGCGTTCTCGCAATTCCTCGCGATGGGCATCGCCGCGCCCGATCCCCCACCCGATCCCACGCCGAACCCGCCGCCCGTCGCGCCCTCGGCGTGCCTCAGCAGTTCACCGGCGCGGTTGCTCACTGGTGTCCAGGCCGTCCGGTTCGCCGAGTCGATCGACACAGACACGACGATCGATGCCCGTACCGCATCGTGGACGCAGGTGGATCCATGGCCGGTGACGCCTACCGGTAGCGGCAGCATTTGTTGGAACGGTGGATCGATCGTCGGCACCTGGACCATGGACACCGTGTGGGACGTG
>JANYLF010000114.1 GCA_025357995.1 Acidimicrobiia bacterium
CCTTCGCCCAGGCCGAGCGCGGCATCGGGATCCACCGGACCACCCATGTACAGACACGCGGGGGGCGCGGCGACGCCGACCCACTCCGGGAGCAGGTCGGCGAGCGGAATATCCGTCGGACGGTTCAGGATCAACCCCAACGCGCCTTCGTCTTCCTGGGTGAGCATCAGCACGACGGTACGACGGAAATTCTGATCCTCGAGATCGGGAGCAGCCACCAACAAGCGGCCCTGGGCCAACAACGTCACGCCCCCATCGTCGCACTCCCCGTCCGGGCGCGCATCGAAGTCAGAGACGCGGCATGCATGACCGGTTCATGGCGATCGCGTTCATCACCGTGCGACAAGCGCGCCCGCGCAGTACGTTCCACGCCGTGACCGAGAAGTTCAATCCCACAACTCCGCGGTCCTACCGGTTCCTGAAGCACCTCGCGTGGATCGTGACCGTTGTGTTCTTCCGCCGCGTCGACGTGACGGGCGCCAGCAGATTGCCCACCGGCGCGCCCGCGATCATTGCCAGCAACCACAGCAACGGGCTCGCGGATCCGGTCGTCATCGTGGGTCGACTCGGCATCCTTCCGCGCTTTCTCGCTGCGAGCGCGTTGTGGAAGTACCCGCCGGCACGGTTGCTGTTCAAGCTCGCGGGCGTCGTACCGATCCACCGCCGGTCCGACGGCGACGACGGCGACAACCGCGAAGCATTCGCCGCCAGTACTGCGGTGCTCGCGGCCAACGAGCAGATCGCGATCTTTCCCGAAGGTCACGTACATCGCGAGCCGCAGATCGTGGAGTTGAAGACCGGCGCGGCGCGCATCGCCTTGAACGCGGCCGCCGAGGGCGTGCAGCACATCTCGATCGTTCCGGTCGGCATGGTCTACGCCGACAAGGCGCGTTTCCGATCACAGGCCGCCATCCATGTGGGCAAGCCGATCCAGATGGACGAGTGGGTTGAGCGCTATCGCGCCGACGCGGGCGCGACCGTGCGCGCCGTGACCGACGTGCTCAACGACCGCCTGCACGACGTCACGTTGAACCACGCGACGTGGCGCGAGGCGATGGTGATCGACCGCGCCGCGGCAATCGCCATCGACGGTGACAGCGACCTCATTCCGCATGAGCATGCCTTCGCCGATCGCTCGGCGCTCCACCGCGCGCTCGCCACCGTGATCGCGAATCGCGGCGGCGAGAACAGCGACGAGTTCACTGCGCTCGAACGGGCCGTCGAAACCCATCTCGCGGATCTGGCCGTGCTGGGTGTCACCAACCCACACGCGGTCCCCCGCCTCTATCCCGCTCGGCTGCGATTCCGCCTCGTGCGGCTCGGCGCGGTGAGCGCCTTGCTCGCACCGATCGCGGCGATCGGTGTGGTCCTGGACGGCCCGGTGGTGTTGCTCGCGCGCCTCGCCGGTAATCGTGTCGAGCACCCGGCGTGGAAAGCGACCGCCAAGGGTGTCACGGGTTTCGTGTTCTTTCCCGTGCTGTGGACTTACGAATCCGTACTCGCGTATCGACGCTTCGGCGGCAGGGGTGCCGCGGTCGCGGCACTCGCCGGACCCGTCGGTGGGTTGGCGTGGATCGCGTGGCGCACCCGGTGGGTGCGGTTCCGCCACACCCGCGCCAGCCTGGAGTGGTTCCGCGAACCCACCGAAGCGCTGGCATCGGCCCGCGCCAGTCGCGAACAGGTCGTGGAGCGCGTTCGGGGCATCGTCGGCGAACCCACCCTCGCCGTCACCCGCGTCGGCGTGTAGCTAACCCTCGCTCACAATCCTCTTCGCGAGCACCAAGTGAGCGACGGACGACGCGGCGGCCAAGACGCCGAGGACTTTGCCACGCCAGCCCAGCCGAGGGGACGCGAAGTTCACGACGGCGTCCACACCGTCGGCCACGGCGATCATCGAGATCCAGTTCGCGCCGCCCTTGCGCTCGCCCACCGCGATCGCCGCACCCGCGCCGAGCACAGCTTCGCGAGCACCCATCATCCGCGCGAGTGCATCGGCGGCGGGTTCACCCACTTCGCGTCCGTAGATCGGACCGAACGCGAGCTTGGGCGATGCCATCATCGCGATGCCGAGTCCTACTCGCACACGCGACACGTAGAGCGCTATCTGTCGGAGTTCCATGCCGGGATCCTCGCGCGTGGGGTTCAGCTCCCGCGCATCGATGGCTCGCGAACACCCAATCCCGCGGCACGGTAGACCGCGTCGATCACCGACATGTTGGCGATCGCATCGGCAGGCGGCGTGAGCACCGGGGCCCCGTCACGCACCGCCGCCACGAACGCCTCCAGTTGGTAGGTGTAGGTGGCCTTCTTCGCACCCTCGACACGAATCCGGCGTTTGGTCCCGCCGCGCCGGACCGTCATGCGGTATCCCATCTGCGGTCCGGTGGGATTGAACACGCGGAGCTCGCCAACCGATCCGACCGCCCGTACCGATACCTTCAGCGGCGTGCTCGACCACAGCGCCGTCGTCATCGTGCCGGTCACGCCGTCGGGGTAGCGGAGCTGCGCCTGCATCCACCGGTCGACATCGGGTCGAGCGAGGCGCGCCTGTGCCGAGATCACCTCGGGTTCCGCGCCCGCGACGAGTCGATTCATGTGGATCGCGTAGCAGCCGGTGTCCATCGTGGCTCCGCCCGCGAGATCCAGCCGATAGCGGATGTCCTTGGGCAGCGGCAGCGGGATACACAGCGAACTCTCGACGTGACGGAGCTCGCCGATTTCGCCGCCGCGCACGACGTCGACCATCCGTTGGGCCACCGGGTGGTATCGGTAGTGGAATGCCTCCATGACGACGAGGCCGCTCGCGTCGGCCGCGGCGGCGACGTCACGCGCTTCGTCGGCGTTCGCGGTGAATGGCTTCTCGCAGAGCACGTGCTTGCCCGCCGCGAGCGCGGCCTTCGTCCACACGCCGTGCAGCCCGTTCGGCAGCGGGTTGTAGATCGCGTCGATCTCCGGATCCGCAACGAGCGCATCGTAGGAATCGAACACCCGCCCGATGCCGTGCTTCTGCGCGAACTTCTCCGCCCGCCCGCGATCACGCGCCGCGACGGCTACCACTTCCACACCGTCGACCAACCGCGCCGGCTTGACCAACGCCGCCGGCGCAATCCGCGCCGCCCCCAACACCCCAATCCGCAAAGTCGCCATGCGCGGACCCTAACCCTTACATCAAACGCGTAATCAAGCCGCGGCGGCGGAAGATGCGCAGCATGCGCACCATGAACCAGCACGCGAGTATCGCGAGTACGACGGTCTCGGCCGCCGCGATTCCGATCTGGCCCCAGGCGAGCGCGTGCGCGTCGACGAGCCCGCGGAGCGCTATGAACGCGTGGGTCGTCGGCAGTGCCAGCGCCAAGGGCTGCAACACCACGGGCAGTGCGTCGACGGGATAGAAGATCCCCGAGAGCGGCATGACCACGAACATCACGCCCCACGCCAACGCCTCGGCGCCGGCACCGAAACGCAGCACCACACCGATCACAAACAACGCGATCGTCCAGCCGACGAAGAGGAGCACGGTCGCGATAGGGATCAGGCCGAACCCCAAAGTCGAGACGTCGAACGAATAGAACACCAACGCGCCGAGCGCGACGACGCCCACCCCCATGGCGAGTTTCACCATCCCGAACAACGCCACGCCGCCCACGTACTCGACCTCGCGCAACGGCGTGACCATCAGGTTGAGCAGGTTGCGGCTCCACGTCTCTTCCAGGAGGCCGGTGCTCACGGAGATCTGCGATTGGTACACCACGTGCCACAGCACGATGCCCGCGATCAGATAGCCGGCAGCTTTGCCACCCGCGGTCGCATGACCGCGGGCCACGTAGGTGGCGAGTGCACCGAACAGCAGCACGTCGACGAGCGGCCACAGCGTCACGTCGAACAGGCGATGCGGACTCCGGAGCAGCACGTACGCGTGCCGACGCGCGACCGCCCGCATCCGCAACCACGTGAGCGCCCACCCATGAAGCCGCACCGGACGTTCCGTCGCTGCGCCCATGGTTTCCGCTGCGCTCATCCCTTCCACTCTTGCTCCTTCGGAGCGGGCCGTCCGGGCCCCGCTCCGCTCACGGATCGGCTGGCCGTGGTCGCCCTCCGCTGCGCTCATGCCAAGTGCTCCGTTTGTTGGGCGCCGAGCGTCGACGGACGGTCGTCGGCCAGATGCAGGAACACACCTTCGAGGTCGGTGTGACCGAAGCGCTCTGCGACCTCCGCCGACGTGCCGTCGGCGACCACTCGGCCGCCGGAGATGAACACCACGCGCTCGCAGAGTCGCTCCACCTCGGCCATGTCGTGCGAGGTCACTACCAACGCAGTGCCGTCTTCCTCGCAGATCGCAGTGAGCCCCTCGCGCACCCGACGGGAAACGTCCGGATCCAGTGACGCGGTCGGCTCGTCGAGCACGAGCACTCGAGGCCGGTGCAATGTGGCCCGGACGATGCCCACCAACGTCCGTTGGCCCGACGAGAGTTCGGTGCCCATCGCGTCGCCCAGGTGCTCGACGCGAAAGCGCACGAGGCCCGCCTCGATCGCCGGACCGGGATCCGCCAGGCCATACAGGTTGCCGTATAACCGCAGGTACTCGCGCACGCGGAGCCGTTCCGCGAGCGGCAGATACCCGGCGGCAAAGCCCACCTCTTCCGCCGCATGGGATCGATCGCCCGCGATTGGTCGACCGCACACGCTCACGGTGCCGGCATCGGGCGTCACCACTCCGAGGAGCATCAGCAACGTGGTGGTCTTGCCCGCGCCGTTCGGCCCGAGGAGCGCCACCCGCTCGCCCGCGTGCACGACGAGGTCGAGACCGTCGACGGCCCGCGCGCGTCGATAGTCCTTCACCAACCCTCGAGCCTCGAGCACCACATCCACGGCCATGCATGCTCGCAGGTCCGGCGCGGGTTCAGGGGCGAGTTGTCCGATCGCGCGGTCGTCAAGGTGGGGCCGTAGCCTCACAGGGTGCCCGATTTCGCCGACGACCCCACGACCGAGCTCGAACGCAAGGCGCGGGCCCTGTCCTTTACGGCATTCGCCGAATCGGTCACCTACATGATCCTCTTCACGTTCTGGATCATCGTTCCCAACACCGCCGGAAAGGCGATCACCGGCTCGGTGCACGGGATGGTCTGGCTCACGTTCTGCGCGATGGCGATCATGATCACGCCCGAGATGAAGTGGTCGTGGAAGTACACGATCGCCGTGATCGTCCTGGGCCCTATCGGTGGGATCATGGTGTGGGATCGGATCCGCCGCGAGGGCGTGCCGACCACCCCACGCGTCGCGTAACCCCTACGTCGCTCACGTTCCGCGCGTGTAACTCGGACTCTTCGGACAAACTGCTACATGAACTAGGTCGAATGACCGAGACAAATCGCCCCGCCGGCCGAGTGAGTCACTAGGGTCGCGGACAGCCCACGACAGGGAAGCGGAGTCCCGTCGGGCGTCAAGGTTGTGAGCCATTGTGCCGATTGTCTGGTTCACAGCCGATCGGTACCTGCCGGTCAGCGGTGATCGACAACTCGCCCGGCCGCGGAGGGAACGTACAGATGCGACGATTTTGCGCGATGGCACTCATCGCGGTGACCGTCTCGTTCGGCCTCAGCGCGGGACAGGTGGCGCACGCGTCCGACCCCGCGGCCGAGGCCGACCTCGCGAATCGCATCAACATCGTGCGGAACTCCGTGGGCCTCGGCGGCCTGACCGTGCATTCGGTACTCACCGCGAAGGCGGAGGCCTGGGCGCAACACATGGCCGACACCGGCTGTCTCTGTCACTCGAATCTTCCCGACAACGTGACCGTCGGCTGGCGCAAGCTCGGCGAAAACATCGGCCGCGGTCCGGACCTCACCTCGATCCACAACGCGCTGGTCGCATCGCCGTTGCACTACGCCAACATGGTCGACAACGCGTTCCATTGGGTCGGCGTGGGAATCGCGTACGGCGGCGGCCAGATGTACGTGGCCGAAGTGTTCATGGACGGCGATGCTCCGCCGGCCCCGAATCCCCTCCTCGCGTTCGACTCCCGCGGTCGTGGCATCGCCGCACGCGCGCAGGGCGGCTTCTGGATCCTGCAGGGTGACGGAACGGTGCTTTCGTTCGAAGGCGCGCCGACCTACGGGTCACCCCATTTCCCCGGTGACTACGCGCGTGACATCGCCGCGATGCCCGACGGGAACGGGTACGTGATTCTCGACGCGCTCGGTGGTGTGCACCGCTTCGGGTCCGCGCTCTTCACGCTCGCGAACGTGGGCGGACCGTGGTTCGGATTCGATATCGCTCGCAGCATCTCGGTCGCGCCGGACGGCAAGGGCTTCGCGGTCCTCGACGGTTGGGGCGGCCTGCACCGGTTCGGCTCCGCGCCCGCAGTGGGCGCGATGCCTTACTGGACCGGCTGGGATATCGCGAAGTCTTTCGAGTACCGCCCCGGCGGCGGCGCCTACATGCTCGACGGCTTCGGGACGGTGTGGGCACTCGGTGGCGCGCCGAACTACGGGAGCCCCTACTTCGGTTGGAACATCGCGCGCGACATCACCGCCTGGCCCGACGGCCTCGGGTACGCCGTCGTCGACGGCTTTGGCGGACTCCACCGTTACGGTTCGGCCAAGCAACCCGGCCCGATGCCCTACCAAGCCGTCGACCGCTGGCGCTCCATCGTGGTGCAATCCGGCACGTTCCTCGCCGTCCGCAACGACGGCTTCCCGGTGAGGAGTTAAGCGCGCTCACTCAGCTTGATGATGAGTTTGCCGGTGTGGTCGCCGGTGAACAGGCGGTTCAGAGTGGCGGGCGCGTTCTCCAGGCCGTCGACAACCTCGGTCGCGTACTTGAGCTTGCCTTCGGCCACGAGCGGCGCCAGCCCGAGAATCGCTTCCAAGAAACGGTCGAGGTAGTCGAGGATCAGAAACCCCTCCATCCGCGCCCGCTTCATGATGAGGTTCGCGGTGTTCTTCACTCCGATGGGATCATCGGAGTTGTACGTGGAGATCGCACCACACACCGCGATGCGCGCACCGATCGCGAGATTGGCGAGCGCGGCATCGAGGATCTCACCGCCCACGTTGTCGAAGTACGCGTCGATGCCTTCGGGACACAGCTCCACCAGCCGCGCGGCCACGTCCTCAGTCTTGTAGTTGATGCACGCGTCGAAGCCGAGCTCGTCGACCACCCAACGGCATTTGTCGTCGCTGCCCGCGATCCCGACCACGATGCCCGCGCCCTTCAACTTGGCGAGCTGTCCGGCGACCGACCCGACGCCCCCGGCCGCGCCCGACACCACGAACGCGTCGCCCGGTTCGAGCGCGCAAATGTCCTCGACTCCGAACCACGCGGTCACACCGGTTCCGCCGTAGATCGACAGCAGATCGTTGATCTCGAGCCCCGGCGGGATCACGTTGGCCATGTCGTCGCCGGAGAGCAGCCAGTAGTCCTGCCAGCCGGGCATTCCGAGCACGAGATCGCCAACCGCGAATCCTTCGCGTTTGGTTTCGACCACCTCGGCCAGCCCCGCGGCGCGCACGACCGCGCCGATCTCCACCGCCGGCAGGTACGAGTCCTCCTCGCGCATCCAGATCCGGTTCGTCGGATCGACCGAGAGCGACAGAACTCGGAGCAGCACCTCGTTGTCGGCGGGCGCGGGGATCGGTTCCTCCACCCGATCGAGGCAGTCCTCGGTCACCAGGCCATGGGGACGTGCGGCAAGCAGGATGCGCCGATTGGTCGTCGGGTCGGTCGTCATAGAGCGCCAGCTTGCCACCTCGTACGCTGCGGCGGTGGCGATCGACCCGCGCACGCTCATCGACTCCGACCGGTACCCGATCCACGACCTCGCGAACCCGAGGACAGTGGCTCTCGCCGCGGAGTGTCGTGATCGACTCGACGCCACGGGCGTCGCCATCGTGCCGGCGTTCGTGCACCCGGACGCGCTCGACGCGATGGTCGCGGAAAGTGCGCGCCTCGCGCCGGTCACGCACCATCAAGACGTGTCCGGAACGCCGTACCTGGAGTTGCCGGCGCCCGATTGGCCCGCCGGTCATCCCCGACTCGCACTCGGTCGCAGCGCGCTCACCGCGATCGCGTACGACGACTTCGGTGCAGGCTCGCAGCTCCGCGCGCTGTACGAGTGGGACGCGCTCATGGAGTTCGTCGCACTCGTACTCAGTCGAGACTGCTTGTATCGCTACCACGACCGCCTCGGCGCGCTGAACGTGGCGTCGATGACCCACGGCGACGAGCTGTGGTGGCACTTCGACCAGACCGACTTCGTCGTATCGATTGCGTTGCAATCGAGCGTTCGTGGCGGCGACTTCGAGTGCGTCTCAATGCTGCGTACATCCGACGACGAACGCTACGACGATGTCGCTTCGGTGCTCGCGGGCGAGCGCAACGCATCTGTGACGACAGTACCGATGGAACCGGGCACGCTGATGTTCTTCCAGGGCCGACACAGCCTCCATCGCGTGACACCGATCGAGGGCCCCACACCTCGCTACGTGGCGCTCCTCGCGTACGACACCCAGCCCGGGACATGCAGCTCGGAGCTGCTCCGGCTCGTTCGGTACGGTCGCGCCGAAGCCCGCGCGACAACATCCACCTCGCACTGACCCCCGACCACGTCAGGATCTCCTCATGGAACAGTTCACGGGCAAAGTCGCGGTCATCACCGGCGGCGCGAGCGGCATCGGCTTCTCGCTCGCCAAGACGTTCGCGGCGCAGGGCATGCACCTGGTGCTCGCCGACCTCGAAGCACCCGCGCTGGAAACGGCGGCCGCGCAACTGCGCGCCGACGGTGCCGACGTGCTCGAGTTCCATTGCGACGTGGCCGACGCGGCCGCGGTCGACGCGCTCGCCGCCGCCACGTTCGAGCGCTTCGGCACCGCGCACATCGTGTGCAACAACGCGGGCGTGGGTGGCGCGCCGGGACTCACGTGGGAGGTGTCACTCGAGGGTTGGGAGTGGACGTTCGCCGCGAACCTGCATGGCGTCATCCACGGCATCCGGAGCTTCGCGCCGAAGCTCATCTCCCAGGGTGAGGGCCACATCGTGAACACCGCGTCGCTGGCGGGGTTGAAGGGTGCCCCGTTCATGTCGGCGTACGTGGCCACCAAGCACGCGGTCGTCGGCATCTCGGAGTGCCTCGCGCTCGAACTCGCGATGACGAATGCCGGGGTCGGTGTGAGCGTGTTGTGCCCGGGGTTCCTCCGCACCCGTATCGCCGAGTCGGGACGACTCTGGCCGGACCATCTCGGACCGAATCCGATGCCGGAGGACAGCGCGGCCTCGTTCATCCGCGACCTCGTCGACGGTGGCAAGGAGCCCGATTGGTACGCGGGCGAGGTGCTCGACGCGATTCGCACGAATCGCTTCTTTGTCTTGTCGGATCCGGCCCATGCCGCGGCGATCTCGGCTCGCCACCAGGAGGCCGTCGGCGGCACCCAACCGACGATGATGAACCTCGCGTGAGCACCCGCTGAGCGGACCTCCGTCTCGACCTACGGCAGACCCGCGCCGGGAACGCCGACCTCGCATGCCTCGATCGCGCCACGCATGGGTCCGGTCTCGGCCGGATTACTCGCGTCGGCAGTACAGATGTATAAGGTGGTGCGATCCGCACCTCCGAGCATGCACGCGTACGCGCCGCGACGATCCACGGTGACGACATCGGTGACCTCTCCACCTTCTCGGACGCGTAAGACGCGGCCGGTCAGCGGGCACGAGGACCAGATCGCACCTTCGGCGTCGAGACAGATGCCGTCGGGTACGGCACCCTGGAGCTGCGCCCAGGTCCGACGGTTCGAGAGCACACCGTCGCGCGCGACGTCGAACGCGGTGAGGCATCCGGCGTAGCTCTCACCGATGACGAGCGTGGCGCCATCGGGGGTGATGACCGTGCCGTTCGGGAACCGGAGGTCTTCGGCGGCGCGGTGGATCGAACCGTCGGGGTCGACGCGAATGAGCGGCACGCTCACGGGCTCGGTTCCCGGAGTGTCGAGATCGAACCCGAAGTTGCCGACGTAGGCCCGACCGACCGCGTCGACCACCATGTCGTTGCAGTGCCAGGTGGCGAGCGGGCTGAGGTCGGCGACTTCAGTGAGCGTGTGGCCTTCGAGACGTAGCAAGCGACGGTCGTCCATCGAGACGACCAGCATCCGACCCTGCGGATCCCACCCCAGACCCGACGGTCGGTGGGGCACGTCGACCACTTTCGTGAGCCCGCCATCGGTCGAGAGCGACCAGACCTTCCGGTCGTGCTGATCCGAGAAGATCAACTGCCCGTCATGGGACCGCGGCCCCTCCGGAAACCGCAACCCCTCCACCACCACCCGGCTCGCAAGGCTGTTCATCGACGGATGATCGCACCAAAGTTCCCCGTGCGGTAGTCCTCGAAGGCCTGCTCGATCTCCTCGCTGGTGTTCATGACGAACGGGCCGTAACGGGCGACGGGCTCACGCAACGGCTCACCCGCGAGCACCAGATGCTCGCTCGTCTCC
>JANYLF010000128.1 GCA_025357995.1 Acidimicrobiia bacterium
TCCACACACGTACACACTCGGCACTCGCGCCGATCCGGCGCACGTGTTGGTGGCGCCCGAGTCGGTGGGCGCGGAGTTGGTCGTCACCGATCGCGGCGGCGATGTCACCTACCACGGTCCCGGACAACTCGTCGGCTATCCGGTGGGCGAACTCGCAATGTCACCCGCCGGAATGCGCGATGTCGTCGCGCACGTCCGTCGCATCGAGGCCGCGCTCATCGAGGCGCTCGCGGAGTTCGGGATTGCGGGCGAGCGAGTGGATGGTCGCAGCGGCGTGTGGGTTCGTCACAACACGACGGTCGACAAGATCGCGGCGATCGGTGTTCGGGTCGCGCGCGGTCGCACGATGCACGGCTTCGCACTCAACGTCGATTGCGACCTCACCATGTTCGATCACATCGTGCCGTGCGGCATCACCGACGCCGGCGTCACGTCGATGGCGCGTGTTCTCGGCTCCGCGCCGGCGATGGTCGACGTCGTCGATGCGGTCACCCGCGCGTGGGCTCGTGAAACCCGGCGACTCACGGTGGAGACGGCTGCGGTGTCGACGACGCGCGTCGAGGAACCCGCGGGAGTCGGTCCGGGGCGCCGGCCGGAATGGATGAAGGTCAAGGCCGATCTCGGGTCCGAATATCGCGAACTCAAGCGGCTGGTGCAGAACCAGGAACTGCACACCGTCTGCGAGGAGGCGGGCTGCCCGAACATCTTCGAATGTTGGTCGCAGCGCACCGCGACGTTCATGATCCTCGGTGATCGCTGTACCCGTGCGTGTGGGTTCTGCCTGGTGGATACGCGCAAGCCCTTCCCGATCGACATCGACGAGCCGCGGCGGGTGGCGGATACCGTGGCCACGCTCGGGCTCGCGCACGCGGTGATCACGAGCGTGGCGCGTGACGACGTTCCCGATGGTGGCGCCGCGGGGTTCGCCGCCACCATCCGAGCGGTGCGAGACCGCAATCCCGACACCACCATCGAGGTGCTGATACCGGATTGCAAGGGGGATGGCGACGCGCTGCGTGTGATCTTCGATGCCTGCCCCGACGTGCTGAATCACAATCTGGAGACCGTCGCCCGATTGCAACGTTTGGCGCGGCCGTCGGCGGGTTACGCGCGATCGCTGGCGTTGCTCGCGCGATCGAAGGATGCGGGCCTGGTGACGAAGTCGGGCATCATTCTCGGCATGGGCGAGGAACTCGACGAAGTGCGCGCCGCGATCGCCGATCTCCGCGCCGTCGGCGTCGACATTCTCACGCTCGGGCAGTATCTCCAACCGTCGCCCGCGCACCTCCCGGTGGCGCGGTGGGTGACGCCGAGTGAGTTCGACGAGCTCGGAATCTACGCGCGCGCGCTCGGATTCACGTACGTGGAATCGGGCCCGCTCGTGCGATCGAGCTACCACGCCCGCGCCGGTGCCGAGGCGGCGCTGCCGGTCCCCGCGTGACCCTTCCGGCCCGCGCGAATGGCACCGTGTTCACGGCGCGTCAGGACCGCGTCCGTGACGCGCTCCAACTCGCGGGCATCGACGCGGTCCTTCTCTCGGTGGGCGCTGATCTGCCGTATCTCACCGGGTACGAGGCGATGCCGCTTGAGCGGCTCACGATGCTGGTGCTCCCGCGCGACGGCGAAGCCGTGCTCGTGGTGCCGGAGCTCGAAGCCGCGCGGGTGCCGGATCACGGCGCGTGCACGATCGTGCCATGGTCCGAGACGGCGGACCCGATCGGGATCGTCACGGGATTGGCGAGAGGCGTGACGAGACTCGCGATCGGCGATCACACCTGGACTCGGTTCACGTTGGCACTCCAGTCTGCGCTTCCTCACGCGGTGTTCTCGCCGGCGAACTCCATCACCGGCCCGTTACGTGCGGTGAAGGATGCCGACGAGATCGCCGCGCTGCGCGCCGCGGCACACGCGGTCGATGCGGTCGCGGTGGAGATGCGGTCGCGCCCATTCGGCGGTCGTACTGAGGCAGATGTGAGCCGCGAGTTGGTCGACCGGATGTTGGAGCACGGTCATCAGCGCGCGAATTTCGCGATCGTGGGCTCCGGACCGAACGGCGCCTCGCCGCATCACGACGCGACCGACCGTGTCATTCGCGGTGGCGACGTGATCGTGTGTGACTTCGGCGCCACGATGCACGGCTACTGCTCCGACACCACGCGGATGTTCGCGGTCGGTGAGCCGTCGAACGAGATTGCCGACACCTACGCCGCGCTCGCCGACGCGCAAGAGTTGGCAGTCCACGCCGCGACGGTGGGCACGCCGTGTGAAGAGGTCGACGCGGTCGCGCGGCGCGCGCTGGCACCGCACGGACTGGCCGATGCGTTCATTCACCGCATCGGCCACGGCATCGGGCTCGAGGCGCACGAAGATCCGTACATCGTGGCGGGCAACTCGAACGCGCTGGTTGCCGGCCATGCGTTCAGCGTCGAACCCGGCGTCTACTTCCCCGGCCGATTCGGGATGCGGTTGGAAGACATCGTGGTCGCGACCGATGCGGGACCCGATCGTCTCAACTGCTCGCCGCGCGATCTCGCGGTGGTCGGCTGACGTGCACCTCGATGCCGCCACGATCCTGCTCCAGTGGGCCGCGGGCGGGCTCGCGTTCTTGTGGGTCACGACGCGCGGCCGGTTGGTGAGCCTCGGATACGGATGGTTGCTACGTGGAGTGTTCGGAGTGCTTGCGCTGGGTGCGATCGGTGCAGAGACCCAGGCCGGCCACACCGGGGTCGGACACGTGGTGTTCTTGTCCGGTGCCGGCGGGCTGGTGGCGGCGGCGATGACGGCGCTCGTCGTGAGTGTGGTGCGCCGCGATGCGGGCGTGAGCGCGGCGCATGAGATGCGGGCGAGAGCCTCGGACCGGGTGGCCGCAATGGCGGGACGAGCGGAGACTGTGCCCGAGGCGGAGCAAGCCGTCGCCACGGTGCATCGCGAGTTTCCGCCCGCCTTGGATCTCGTTGCGCCGGTGGCCGGCATCGTTGGATTGATCGGCGCGGCCGGCTTCACCGGCGGCGGGCTGTGGCTGACCATCGCGCGGCTCCTCGTTGGTGCCGCGTTTCTCGGGGTGGTGACCGACGCGATGTTGCTCGGTCATTGGTACCTCACCCAACCGGGGTTGCCACGCGAGCCGATCAAGGAGATCGTGCGCCTCAGCGCGTACGTGTGGCCGGTCGAGGTCGCCGTCCTGCTGCTTCCGCCCGGCATGATCGGAGTCCTGCGCGGCGCGCACTCCGACGGTTACGGCGGCCTGCTCGGCTGGATGTGGGTCGTGTGCGCGATCACCACCGCGGTCCTTCTCGCGGTCACGTGGCTCGCGTTGCGCGAGCGGTTCTATTCCGCGGTGATGGCCGCGACCGGCCTGCTCTATCTCGCGATCCTCACCGCGTTCGGAACCGACCTCGTTGCCCGCGCGCTCCTCGCGCCCTAGCGGTCACCCAGGGCGAACGAACACGAACACCTCGACGTACGCCGTTTGGTGTGCGACCTCGCGTTGGCCCACTTGATTTCGAACGGTGGGAGCATTGGTGGGATTCGCGAACGTCACGACCGTGGCAACTCGAGAGTGTGGCGGTTTGGACTT
>JANYLF010000157.1 GCA_025357995.1 Acidimicrobiia bacterium
CGCCGAGGAGGTGCGCGGCAGCGGCGTGACGGTGACCGCGTTGTGTCCCGGACCAACGGCATCCGGATTCCAGGCCGCTGCCGACATGGAGCTGTCTCCGCTCGTCGCGAATAAGAAGTTGCCGACCGCGGCCGAGGTGGCGGCCTATGGCGTGAAGGCGATGAACACCGGCGATGTGGTCGCAGTCCCCGGGATGCTGAACAAGCTCATGGCGACCGGAGCACGCTTCATCCCGCGGCCGGTGATGCGCCGCTTGGTGCACAAAATGCAGGCCACGAAACCGTCGAAGGACTAGCCGCGACCTACGTCCAGGCGCTGCGATCGCGGCGCGGCGCGTCGAGGCTGACGCCGCGCAGCAACAACACTTCGGACACCATGAACACCACACCCACCGCGACGATCGAGCCGAGCGCGACCACGTAGGCGAGCCCGAGCCGGACCGCGTGGAATCCGTTGGCGGTATCGAGCGTCGTCGACAAGGTGATCACGCCGAACGCCACTCCCAACACCGCGATCATGCCGATCAACAACCCCGGGAGCCCTTCGTGCACACGGGGCAAACCGGTACCTCGGAGCCACACCAAGAATCCGCTCACGCCGAACGTCCATATCCCGACGACGGCGAACGCGCTCACGGCGTCACTCGGTCGGTGCCACCCGGCGGCCAACGTCATTGCGGCGATCCCGCATGCATAGAGCGCACCGAAGGTCGCGGCGAGTGGGCGGAGACGCACCGGCGCGACCAACACGAGTGCGGCCGCGAGCGACGCGGCCACCGTGCTGTGTCCACTCGGCAGGGTATTGAACGGGATCGGGTTGATGGCCCCGGTCAAGAGGTGTGGTCGATGCACCACCAGATGCTTGTACACCTCCGTGGTGATATTCGATCCAGCAATCACCGCGCCGACACCGAGCGCGAGATACCAACGACCGCGCACCAGCGCGATGCCCACCAACGACATTCCGAAGAACAGCAGCGAACCCACGGAGATTGTCCGCAAGAGCTTGTCGGACCGCTGCGCGGTAAGTGGATGCTCCACGACGCGACCACGCATCGCGGCATCGTCGACGCGTTGGCCCGCCCTGGTCTCCACGAACACTGCGGTCAGCACGACGAGCGCGAGCACACAGACCGCGACGGCGAGCGCCATCCGCGCGACCACCCGCGGACGGCGGTCAGGCGCACTCGATCGCGTGGCCGCGAGATCCGGCTCGTCGATCACGGTCATGAAATCTGGCTCCGCGGGTCGGGGGTAGGTGCGAAGATCGGCCCGTGGAACCACTCGACAATCCGGTGTGGCACGCGCTGACGGGACCGCAGGCCACGGTAGCCGAGGGCACCGATCGCGCCCGGCGCTACCGCAGCGAATACTCGGTGTTCGCGGCGGTCCCCGACGATCCCGACCAAGCCGCGTGGGACGAACTCCGTGCACTCGTCGGCGACGATGGGCACGCGCTCCTCGTGCCCGAGCTGTCTCCGCCTGCCGATTGGGAGCGGCTGGGGAGCTTCGCAGTACACCAGATGGTGTGCGCGCGACCGGTTCGCGTGACCGCGGTCGCGCGAGTCGTTGCACTCGATGTCGACGATGTCGCCGACATGGCCGAACTCGTCGCGCTCGCCCAACCGGGTCCATGGGCGGAACGCACCCACGAGCTCGGAGACTTCTTCGGTGTCCGCGACGATGACGGCGGGCTCGTCGCAATGGCCGGTCAACGTATGCATCTGGCGGACGCGGTCGAGATCAGCGCGGTTGCATGTCACCCCGACGCGCGCGGCAAGGGTTTCGCGGCCGCGGTCATCGGTGCGACCGTCGACGCGATCACGGAGCGCCACAAAGTCCCGATGCTGCACGTCCGCCACGACAACGATGCCGCGATCCGCGTCTACGAACGGCTCGGATTCGTGATTCGCACCACGTTCGATGTGGGGATGTACCACGCGCGGGTACCGTCGGTGCCATGATCGAACCACAACGCTGGAACGTCGGGACCGCGACGATCACGAGCATCGTCGAAGACGAGATGCTCCACATCCCGCCCGAGTTCTTCTTCCCCGAGGGCACGGCGACGGCCGTGGCGAGTCACGATTGGGTGATCCCCGATTTCGCGGACGCCGACGGCAACGTCGGGCTGCGGACCCAAGCGCTCATCGTGGAACATGAGGGTCGCACCGTGCTCGTCGATCCGTGCGTCGGGAACCACAAACATCTCGCGCAGTTCTTCTGGGATCAACAAGAGTGGCCGTTCATGGAGCGTTTCCTCGCCGCGGGTTTCACCACCGCCGGCATCGATACCGTGCTGCACACGCACGTGCACGCCGACCATGTGGGATGGGATACCCACCTCGTCGACGACGCGTGGGTGCCCACGTTCACGAGCGCGCGCCATCTCTACACCGCGGGTGAGATGGACTTCGCCCGCGCCACGATTGATCACCCGCAGATGGTCCACGTTTTCCACGAGTCCATCGAGCCGATCATCGACGCCGGTCTCGCCGATATCGTCGCGGTCGACGCGGAGCTCGGCGCGGGTATGCGCCTCGAGTCCACTCCCGGTCACACTCCCGGGCACGTCTCGATGTGGCTCGAGTCCAACGGCGAACGTGCGCTCATCACCGGCGACTTCTTGCACCACCCGGTCCAGTGCGCCGAGCCGAAATGGGCCGAGATCGGCGACGCCGATGCCGACATGGCGCGCAAGAGTCGCCGCCGCATGCTCACGATTGCCGCGGAGACGGGCGTGCTCTTCGTCGGCACTCACTTCCCCAACCGACCGGCCGGTCGGGTGCGAGTGGACGGCGACGTGTGGCGGTTCGTGCCCGAACCCGGCTAGGTCGACGAGACGAACGCCTGTTCGCCTATCCTTGGGCCTCATGCCCACGATGATCCACCAACCGACGTTGCTCGGCGCGGTCGAGCCCGAGCTCGCTCCGCGCGCCGCCACCGAGCGCATCGCACTCGACACCACCTCCTGGATCGACGTCACGCGTGAATGGCTCCTCGGAGCCGACGAACTCGCCACGCGACTGATCGATCGGGTGCCATGGCGCCAAGGCCGTCGGAAGATGTGGGATCGCGTGCTCGACGATCCGCGCCTGTCGTACTGGACACGCGCCGACGACCCGCCGTTCGACCCGAGCCTCCACCACATGCAACGTGCACTCGAGCGCACGTACGGTCACCCGCTCCGACGCCCTGGCCTCAACTACTACCGCCACGGCCAAGACAGCGTCGCGTGGCACGCCGATCGCGAACTCCGTGCGCTCGACGACACGATCGTCGCCATCGTCACGCTGGGTACTCGCCGACCGTTCCTCGTGCGCGCGAAGGGGGGCGGCGAGTCCATCGACCTGCGACCCGGTCCCGGCGATTTGCTCGTGATGGGTGGAGCTGCACAACGCGATTGGGAGCACGCGGTTCCCAAGACCGCGCGCGGAGGACCGCGCGTCTCGGTCTCGTGGCGCTGGATCACCTCGGCGCGGGTCGACCCCGTATGACACCATCCCCCCATGGCCCAGAACGTGCTTGGCAGCGAACTCACACCGTGCAGCTTCGATCCGCTCACCGGCTTCTACCGAAACGGATGCTGCGACACGGGCGGTGAAGACGTCGGGGTGCATGCGGTGTGCGTGGTCATGACCCGCGAATTCTTGGAGTTCTCCAAGGCCGCCGGCAACGACCTCTCGACTCCGATGCCGCAGTACGGATTCGCGGGCTTGGCGCCCGGCGATCAGTGGTGTCTGTGCGCAGATCGTTGGGTCGAGGCGTTCGACGCGGGCATGGCGCCGAAGGTCGTGCTCACCGCCACGCACGCCCGCGTCCTCGAATGGGCGTCACTCGCCGACCTCCAGACCCACGCCGCGTAACGCTAGGCCGCGCTCTTACACGCGTTGAGTGGGTGCGCGGCCCACTGGTCAGGCCGGTACTGGTAGTACGAACCGTCGGGACACATGAGGCCGGGGTTCACCTCACCGAAAAGACCCTGGCGCGATTCCCAACCCGGCACCGACCAGACGTGCACCATCCACTGGGTCTGCTTCATGAGCCGACCACCCACCGAATCGCACTGCTTCTTGGTCGCGGAGTTGTCAAGACCGTACGGAACATCGATCCCGTCGGGCCCGTACTTCAAGCAGAGGTCCGCGTGGTAGTGCCACACGTCGTTGCCCCCGGCGAACCCGACTGGCTCCTTCGGGCTCGTCGAGTAGTACATGAAACCCGCGATCGGCGACGTCGGGTCCGTGCCGGCGTAGATGATCGCGAGTGGATCCGCGAGGTCGGCATCGTCCATGACACCATCCGGATTGAGTCCTTGACCCGTGAGATGGATGTAGTGCGCACCGATACCGGGCATGTACGGACCCGTGCGCTTGTACCCCGCGGCGAGTGCAGCGGCGACCGTCGGGAAGCGCTGCGCGGCGCCAATTGTTCCCTCGATCTGGTGCGTGAGAGTCGCGCGTTCGCTCGGCGTGAGTTGTTGCTCGTCCACCATCCGATGATGGTGACCGTTGCTCAAGAGCGACAGACCCTTGTCGTCGACCTTGGCCCCGGCCATGTGCATACCCGGCATGTTCGCCATCGACGTTGAGGACGCGTGCACGCGGTGTTGGCTCGACTTCGACTTCGACGTGTCGTGCGCGCCGGCGATCGACGCGATGCCGAACGCCGCAACCCCCACCAGTCCGCACAGCCCCACGACCGCGATCACGCGCGTCGCTCGAGTACCCCTCATGACTTCCCCCTCAAGACTTCCCCACACGTCGGGCGCAAGCGTATGTGCATTTCCCGGCCCGATCGGTTTGTCCCGATCTCCGCGTTCTCCTAGAGTCCCGCCCGAGTTCGGAACGGGAGAAGCCGGTGCGATTCCGGCGCTGACCCGCAACTGTGATCGCACCACCCAGGTGGTGCGGGAGCCAGATCCCCGCCGCGCTCCACCGGGCTACCGGTGTTCCCTTACCCGGTGCCACACCGTGGCACGACACAAGGGCCCTCGTGGAACGGGGCCCACGGAGGATCATGATGTTCCGATCACGTCGCGTGCTGTTCAGCGCGCTCACACTCGGCCTGGTTCTGGCCGGGTGCAAGTTCACCGGATTCAACGACCCGGCCAACCAGGCGGTCGTCACCAAGGCGACGAGCTGGATCAAGACCCAACAACAGGCCGACGGTTCGTTCGAGGTCGCGGGATTCCCCGGCTTCGAGACGCCGGATGCCATCGTGGCCATCGGCGAGAAGGGCCAAACCACGAACAAGTGGGATACCGCCCAGGCGTTGGCCGCGGTCACGGCCGCCAAGACCAACGGCAAGTCTGCGCTCGACGCGGTCGACGACTTCGCCGACGGAACGTTGAGCGCCGGACAAGCCGCGAAGCTCATCGTCCTCGTGGCCAAGCCCCTCGGTCTGAGCGCGACCGCGTTCGACCCGCAGAACGACGGAGCCCGCAACTTGGTGACGGTGCTCAACGCCGGCGCGCAGACCGACGGTTCCTACGGCGCGTTCAACGCCACCCTGTATGCGGCACTGGCGAAGCAACAGACCTCGGGGTCGGTCCCCGCGAAGACGCTCACGCTCATCCGCAACGCGCAACAGGCGAGCGGCGGTTGGGACTTCGCCGGAGACCACACTGCGAGCGATGCCGACGTCGACACCACGTCGCTCGCGGTGCAAGCACTCGTTGCCGGCAAGGCCACCAAGACCGACACCTTCCTGGTGAAGGGACTCCAGTACCTGGCGGCGCAGCAAACCACCGGTGGCGCATGGCAGTCGTTCGGTAGTGACGACCCGAACTCCACGTCGACCGCGATCCTCGCGATCACTGCGGCCGGGTTCGATGCCACCTCGCCGTGCTGGCGCAACACCGTCTCACCGGGGCTGACCGGCCACGCCTACGGAAACCCGGTCAGCTGGATTCGCACCCAGCAGGCGACCGACGGCCATATCGCGAGTGCGAACGACGCGTTCCCGCCCGTGAACACCTTCGCGACCACCCAATCGGTACAGGCGTTGGAGCGTGGCTGGCTGCCGGTAGCGTGGCTCGACGCGCGCATCTGTCAGTAGAACGTTCGTAACGCTCGGAGGGCCTGTGACGGCAACGTACGACCTGTACGACCCGGACGGATACGTCGCGGGCCCTCCGCACGAACTCTTCGCACGACTCCGACGCGAGCAACCCGTCGTCTGGCAGGACATCCCCGGCGAGCCCGGCTACTGGGCGGTCTTGCGCCATGCCGATCTCGTCCATGTGGCCCGTGAACCGGTGTTGTTCTCCGCCGCGACTGGCGGCGTGGTGCTCGAAGATCTCCCGCCCGAATCGCTGGCGATGATGCAAGACATGTTGTTGGCCATGGACCCGCCCCGTCATCTCGGGTACCGCCGCAACGCGTCACCGCACTTCGCACCCCGAGTGATGGCCCGTCTCGAGGGCCGCGTCCGCGAGATCTGCCAAGAGATCATGCGAAACGCCGCCGACCAGACCGTCGACTTCGTCCACGATGTATGCGCCAAGCTCCCGGCCCAAGTGGTCGGCGAGCTCATGGGGATTCCACGCGAGGACTGGCCGCGGATCCACGCGTGGTCGGAGATGAACTCCGGAGGACAGGATCCGGACATCGCCGCGGGCTACGCCGCCGATGCCGCGATGAGCGCGACCGTCGATATGGCCATGTACGCGATCGAGCTCGCCGGTCGTCGGCGCGCGGAGCCTGCCGACGATCTCACCACGCTGATGCTCGCGGTCGAGGTCGACGGCGAGGCCATGACGGACATCCAGTTCGGAAGCTTCTTCGTGCAACTCGTGACCGCGGGGAACGACACCACCCGCACGATGTTGTCGTCGGGCCTGCTCGCGCTCCTCCAACATCCGGACCAGCTCGCCGAGCTCCGCGCCGATCCATCGTTGATTCCGAACGCGCTCGAAGAGATCTTGCGGTACGCGAACCCGTTGCACTACTTCCGGCGCACCGCGACCGCGGATACGTCGTTGGCCGGCATTCCGATCACTGCCGGCGACAAAGTCGCGATGATGTACACGTCCGCGAACCGCGACGAGACCGTCTTCGTCCGGCCGCAGGAGTTCGACATCCACCGCGACCCCAACCCGCACCTGTCGTTCGGGACCGGCGAGCACTTCTGTCTCGGTATCCACCTCGCCCGCCTGGAAGGACGCGTGTTCTTCGAGGAGTTACTGGCGCATTTCCCCACCATCGAACTCACGGGTAAGCCGCGCCGGCAACGCTCGAACCTCAACAACGCCCTGAAGGAACTACCGGTCGGCTTGTCGACTCGTCCGGTCGCCGGTCATTGACTGATGACGAGCGCGACGAGCCCGGCGGTCACTACGGCCGCCGACACCAACCGACGCCGGCCGAGACGTTCCTTAAGTAACAGCCAGCCGAGCGCGGCGCCGAGCACGACCGACGATTCGCGAAGCGTCGCCACGTAACCCACCGGCGCATACTTCACCGCGACCAGGACGAGCGAGTACGCGGTGGCACCGCATGCGCCACTTGCGAGGTAACGAGGCCAACTCGTGCGTAGCGATCGAACGAAGTCAGGGCCGCGACCACGGGCGATCCCGGCGATGCTCAAGGTGAGCGCGCTGGTGACAGTCAGCACGATCCCGTACGCAAACCCGCTGGACGTATGCCGCGCGCCCGCGGCATCGATCACGGTGTACGTCCCGATGAGAGCGGCCGTCATCAGCGCGTAAACCACCTCGATCCGCGGCGTACCCCGCTGGATCAGCGACGCGAGCCCGATGGTGACCACCAGCAGCGCAGCCCAGCCCCCAACCCCCAGCGCGTCGCCAAGGGTGACCGCGGCCAACAATGCCGCCACCAACGCACCGCCGCCGCGGGCCAACGGATACACGAGTGAGAAGTCGCCGTGTTGGTACGCGGCCACAAGCGACCACACGTAGACCACGTGGATCAGCGCCGACGGCACGAGATACCACACCGACCCCGCGGCCGGAAGACCGGTCCAGATCAGGACTGGCAGGAGCACGATCCCGCCAAAGACGAACTGACCCCACGCGGCAAGATCTCGATCGTCGGCCGTCTTGATCAGCAGGTTCCAACCCGCATGCAACAGCGCGGCGGTGAGCGCCAGCACCGTCGCAGTTAGCACAAGACCTACCCTCTCACACACACTTCGACATGGGAGACCGATGGCCGACATGGATCCGACCACACTGACCACGCCGTGGCGGCGCGACCCGGGTGAAACGACGCCGGCGTTGGCGCGATGGGTCGAGCATGCCTTCGGCACAAGGGCAACCGTGGAGGAAGTGGGCGAGCCCGGCAACGGCATGTCGAGCGAGACGGTGCTCTTCACGGTGGTCCGCCCCGACGGTGCGCGTGAGCGGCTCGTGGCACGACTCGCGCCGATGCCCGACGTGTATCCCGTGTTCCAGACGTACGACCTCGATCTGCAACGGCGCTGCATGGACCTCGTGCGCGAACGCACCACTGCCCCCGCGCCCGTGTGTCGTTTCCTGGAGACCGACACCGCGTGGCTCGGCACGCCGTTCCTCGTGATGGAGCGGATCGACGGCGACGCGCCGGCCGATGTGCCGCCGTACGTGTTCGGCGGGTGGGTCATGGACGCGACTCCCGAACAGCGCGACGCGCTCGTCGCGGACTCGGTGGAAGTACTCGCGCAGGTCCACACGATCAACCCCACCAACGCCGACCTCACGTTCATTACCGGCACGTCCACCACCGGATCCGCGATGGACGCGCAACTCGCGGGCCAGCGCGAGTACTACGAGTGGGCGCGCGACGGCGTGACGTATCCCCTCATCGAGCGCACATTCGCATGGTTGGTAGCGAACCGCCCAGCGGAACCTCCGGCCGTCCTCAACTGGGGTGACAGTCGGATCGGCAACATGCTCTACCGCGACTTCACACCCGTGGCCGTCCTCGATTGGGAGATGGCAACAGTGGGCCCGCGCGAAGTGGACGTCGCGTGGATGGTGTTCCTGCACCGGTTCTTCAACGACCTCGCGCAGAAGTTCGAAATGCCGGGGATTCCCGGTTTCATGACTCCGGAAGCCGTGACCGCGGAGTACGAGGCCCGCACGGGGTACGCGCCGCAGAGCTTGCATTGGTACGAGGTGTACGGCGCGCTGCGGTTCGCGATCGTGTCGGTGCGCACGAGTACGCGCGGCATCGCCTACGGCCAGATGGAGCAACCCGGGGATCCGGACGACCTCATCATGTTCCGTTCCCTGCTCGACGCCATGATCAGCTGACCCGCCCATCGATCACCCCGACGGCGTACCAGGCGTCGAACTCGATCGGGAGTGGCCCCGCAAAGGCGGGCGCGAACACAGCTGTCGTCCACGCGCGAATCGCGATCCGGTCCTCTCCGCGGGCCACGGCGGCCGACACATTGGTCTCGGTCATCAGATAGTCGACGTACGCCTCGAGGTTCATCTCGATCGTGACCACGAACTCATCGTGGAGGCGCACATCGAAGCCCGCCGCGCCGAGCACGGCTTGATCGATGTGGAGCCGGCCTCCGGCCGGCTGAGGCCAGCGCGTCGAAAACTCTGCGAAGCCGCGCTCGACTGCAACAGTGGCCGATGATCGAGCGCCCGTCGCGAAGTCGTACGCGACGATGACGCCGCCGGGCGCCAGGACCCGAACCGCCTCGGCGCGCACGTGGGCGAGGACAACAAAATTCAGCGAACCCGCGGCGACGATCGCCGCAATCGACGCCGACGCGATGGGCATCGCTTCCGCGCGTGACACAACGAACCGCGCGCCGGGAACCGTGTTCCGGGCCGCGGCCACCATGGCCGGACCCGGGTCCACACCGAAGATCGTCGTCGCCCACCGCGACGCGGCCCGAGTCGACGCGCCCGCGCCACACCCCACGTCGAGCACTCGTCCAACCGGACCGGTCCACCCCAGCGCAACGGCAGCTCGCGTCATCACGGGCTCATGCACCGGAGGCCGCGCCGCCGCGTACCCGGCTGCCATCTCCGCGCCATCGAAGAGTGCGGCGCCGTCGCCGAGTTCCGGGCTCATCGCCGCGCACGATACGCCGGCTGTTCGACGGTCGGCACGACACGCCGTAGAGTCCGCGCACCCCGACCAGGAGCGAACGATGGCAACCGAAGGACTCGCACAAGCAATGGCCAACACCCGCGCGGTCTTGGCCAACGTCAAGCCCGATCAGTACGACCTCACGACACCGTGCGCGTCGTGGGACGTGCGCGCGCTGGTGAACCACATCGTCGGCGGGAGCCACTACTTCGCGTTCTGCGTGAACAACGGTAAGTCACCGGACGGTGCCGACACCACCGACTTCACCCAGGGTGACCTGATGGCCGCGTACGACGACGGCATCAAGGCCACGCTCGCGGCATTCGGCACGCCGGGTGCGATGGAGAAGATGATCGAGCTGCCCTTCGGCGCGTTCCCGGGCGCCGCCTTCATGGGCTTGGCCACCAACGACCAGTTCACCCACGGATGGGACCTTGCCCGCGCGACCGGACAGAACACCGACCTCGCGCCGGAACTCGCGGGACAGCTGCTGGAAGGCGCCAAGGCCTCGATCCCCGACCAATTCCGCGGCCCGGAAGGTCAGGCCCCGTTCGCGCCCGCGCAACCCGCCGGCGCCGACGCGTCCGCGGCCGACGAGCTGGCCGCGTTCATGGGTCGGAGCGTCTGATCCGGCGCTCGTGACGACCATCCCCGTCGTCGACGTTGGGCCCCTGGTCGCGGGGAGCGACATCGACCGCGTAGCCGCGCAGATTGACGACGCGTGCCGCACGGTCGGGTTCTTCTCCGTGGTGAATCACGGCGTCGACCCACAGCTCGCCGCGCGTGTGGAGGCGCTGGCGCGCGAGTTCTTCGCCCGGCCGGTCGAAGAGAAGCAGCGCGTGGGAATGATCCACGGTGGCACTGCGTGGCGCGGTTGGTTTCCGCTCCACGGAGAACTCACTTCTGGCACCCCGGATCACAAAGAGGGGTATTACTTCGGTCGTGAGCTGTCGGTGGACGACCCCCGCGTGCACGCGCGGATCCCGCTCCACGGGCCCAACCTCTGGCCCGCCGAACCCGTTGCGCTGCGCGCCGTACTCACCGAGTACCTGCGCGCCCTCGAACAACTCGGCCACGATCTCACGCGGGCCATTTCGGTCGCGCTCGGACTGGAGCCCGAGACGTTGCGCGAGCGCTGGTTCCGCGATCCGATCACGCTGCTGCGCCTCTTCCGGTATCCCCCGGGTGCCGCGGACGCGCCCGCCAAGGGCGTCGGTGAACATACCGACTACGGGTTCCTCACCGTCCTGAGCCAGGACGACTCGGGCGGACTCGAAGTCCGGACCGACGATGGATGGGTCGAGGTAACACCCGAGCCGGCCGCGTTCGTCTGCAACATCGGCGACATGCTCGATCGACTCACCGCCGGGCGATACCGATCGACCCCGCATCGCGTTCGGTCGCCCACCACGCGCGATCGCATCGCGGTTCCTTTCTTCTTCGACCCGGATTGGGATGCGCGCATCGACGCGCTCCCACTCGCCGACTCACCACCCGCCGATGATCGCGATCGGCGCTGGGATCGCACGAGCGTCCATACCTTCGAGGGCATCTACGGCGAGTACCTCCTGACCAAGGTGGCCAAGGTGTTCCCGGATCTTGGTGCCGCAGTCCTCTCGTCCGACGAGCCTCTTTAGCCGTCACCGGCAAGTTCGGTCAGGCTCGCGAAGACCGCGCGCCGCAGCTCCGACGGCGGACGCAGCTCCGGTGTCGGTGTCGGTGTCGGTGTCGGTGTCGGCGGACGAGCCTCCGCCGTCGCTGCTCGCTCGGGCGCGCGGTGCGCCGAGCGCAGAGGCGCCGATCGCGGCGCCATCCCTGTCGCTTCGTCCACCAATCGTTCCAGCTCGGCGACCCGAGCTTCTGCCATCGCGAGCGCCCGGTGGGTGTCCTGTTCACGTTCGCGGTGACGGGTCAGATCCACGTCGACGACGTCGACCCGCCGGCGAGCTGCATCGAGCTCACCGGCCATTCGCTCCAGCTCATCGGCGTGACGGGAGCGCAGATCGATCAATGAATCGTCGGTGATCACCACGCGAGCCGCCGCCGAATCGGCCTTGGAACGAAGATCTTCGATCGCGCGCTCCGCCGTTCGACGGTCCTCGGAGCGCTGCCGTTCGAGATCGTCAGCGCGTGATCGGGACACCGCCAATTCGTCGGTCAGCGTCTCGCACCGGTCGACCCAGTCTGCGGTCTGTTCCGACATGCCGCGACGGTCTTCACGAACGTCGTTCAGTTCACGACCGAGATCGTCGAGCCGACCGAGTACGTCGGCGTGATCCGCGTGCGCAGTCTCCAACTCGGCGTCGAGCTCGGCGATGTGCGCGTTCGCGGACTCCACTTCGCCGGCGCGCTGGGCCAGCTCGAGGGTTAGCGAGTCGGCTTGGGCAACCGCGACGTCGCGTTCGGCTCGGGCCGTCGTGAGGGCCGCGTTGAGGACGGCGCGTTCCGCGTCGAGCGCCTCGGTTCCGGCCACTACCCCGTCGTACGACTCGCGCAGTTCTGCCAGCTCGGAATCCACCTGCTCACGCTCGGTCGCCTGGGCATCGATGCGCGACTGCAGCTCGTCGATACGAGCGTGCGCGTCGTCGAACCGGGACTCTGCGTCTTCGATCCGCGCGTCCCTTCCTGCGAGCTCGACGTGCAGCTTCGCGGTGCGGTCGACCATCTCGCCGAGCTCGGCCGTGGTGGCCGCGAGCGCCGCTTCGAGTTGATCGACGCGCTGCTCGCGCGCCGCGAGTTCACCGGAAAGGTGTTCCGCTCGCGCCGACGCGGAGGTGAGCTCCGCGGCGGTCGCAGCGTGAGTCGCCTCCAGGTCGATCGCGTGTCGGCCGTGATCCACCACCGCAGCATCGAGTTGCGCCTCGATGTCGCTGACCCGGCGGGCGTTGTCCGCGGCGGCCGCGTCGACGTGTGCTTCGAGCTCCGCGACGCGCGCTTCGTGACGCCGGACCGCACCTTGCAGCTCCTCCACGTAAGCGTCGAGTTCGGTGCGCGCGCCGTCGACGGTTACGAGTTCACCTTCGGTGGCGCGCCGACGTGCTTCTGCCTCGTTGGCCGCGGCGACCGCCAACGCGAGATCCGCCTCGACCCGCCCGGTCCGCTCGATCAAGTCAGCCATGTTGGCGTCCGCGTCCACCGCCTGGCGCTGCGCCTCGGCCAACTCGGCGCGGAGCTCCGCCATTGTCGACTCCGACGCCTCGACGCGATCCCCCGTCGAGCCGAGTTCCACGGTGAGCTCCGCAACGCGCTGCTCGGCCGCGACGGCTCGACCCCGCGCCTCCATCGCCTCGCGCTCGATGCCACGGGACCGTTCTTCGGCGGCTCCGAGTCGGCCGGCGGCCACGTCTCCGACGCGTTCGTCCGCCTCGAGCCCGATCACCCGCGCGTGCAGTGCCGACAACTCCTCGCGCGTGGTATCGAGGTCGGCACGAGTCGCATCCAATGACTCGACCGTGCTCGCTCGTTGATTCTTGACTGCTTCGATCTCGTCGCGGAGTTCGTTCGTGCGCGCCTCGGCCGACTTCGCGCGCGCGATCGCCACTGCCAACTCGTCGCGCAACGCGCTGACATGTTGGTCCTCGACGCCATCGCCTCCCGTGGGACTCGGACCACCGGCGCTCGTCGCTCGATGTAAGACCTCGGTCACGCGCTCGAGTCGGCGCTCCGCGTGGATACGCGCATCGCTCACTCGCTGGAGTTCCAAACGCGCGGAGTCGCGTTCTCGCAGTGCTTCGAGGAGCCGTTGGCGGTGGGTCTCCCCCGCCTGGTCACGTTCCGCGATCTGGGTTTCGAGCGTGCGCATGGCGGGTGACGTCACCGCAGTGGTGGCGATCGG
>JANYLF010000164.1 GCA_025357995.1 Acidimicrobiia bacterium
GATGACCCGCACGTCGTTCTCTTCGTTCCACATCGAGAGCATCACTGCAACACCGACCTCACCGGCGCGCGCGGTGCGACCAGAACGGTGGATATACGCCTTGTGATCCTCGGGCGGGTCGTAGTGGATCACCACATCGACACCGTCCACGTGGATACCGCGCGCGGCAACGTCGGTGGCGACGAGCACCGGCAGCTTGCCGTCGGAGAAATCGGCGAGTGCACGTTCACGCGCCGCCTGGCGCAGGTCGCCGTGAATCGCACCGGCCTTGATCCGCTCGCGCATGAGCTGCTCGACAACCTTGTCGGCACCGCGTTTGGTGCGACAGAACACGAGGGTGCGATCAACCCCACGAGAGATCTCGGCGACGACCTTGATCTTGTCCATCTGGTGCACCAACAAGAAGTGGTGATGCATCTCGTCGACGGTCTCTTCGCTGGACTCGACCTCGTGCGAGAGCGGGTCCTTCAAGTACCGAGCGACGAGGCGGTCGATCCCACGGTCGAGCGTGGCCGAGAAGAGCATCGTCTGGTGCGGAGCTTCGACGCGGTGAAGGATCTTCTGCACCTGCGGCAGGAATCCCATGTCGGCCATGCGGTCGGCCTCGTCGAGCACGAGCACGCTCACGTTGGAAAAGTACAACTCGCCGCGTTCCATGAGATCGATGAGCCGGCCGGGCGTGCCGATCAACACGTCGACACCCTTCGCGAGGGCCTCCACCTGCGGGTCCATCCCGACTCCGCCGTAGAACGCCTTGACCGAGAGGCCGAGGGTCTTGCCGAGCGGCGCGAGTACCTCGCGCACTTGGTTGGCGAGCTCACGCGTGGGAACCAGCACTAGGCCGTGCGGGCGTTGCGGCTGCGCCTTCTCGACGAGATCGAGCAGCGGCAAACCGAATGCGAGCGTCTTGCCCGAACCGGTCTTGGCCTTGCCGAGGACGTCACGGCCGGCGAGCGCGTCGGCGATGGTGAGGGCTTGGATCGGGAACGGCTCGTGAATGCCCTGGGCCGCAAGGGCCTCGGCGAGAGGGGCCGAGACGCCGAGTTCGGCGAACGTCGCTGTCATCTGTGGCTTTCGATTCGGGTTCGCCACTCTACGCTGCGGGGACTCGTTGCCCGGAACGGCCCGAAATACGCCGGGATTCCTCGATCGGGCTGAGGGCGGTCTCAGTCCCGGCCCGGAAGCAGGCGCACGCCGTGGCACCATCATCCGGTGCGAGTACTCGTAGTGGAAGACGAAGCGAACATCGCCCAGGCGCTGGCCACGGGCTTAGAGGCGGAGGGGTTCGACGTCGACGTCGTGGCCGACGGCAACGACGGCCTCTGGCGCGCCCGAGAAACCGCCTATGCCGCAATCATCCTCGACATCCTCCTGCCGGGCATGAACGGCTTCAAAATGTGTCGCACGCTCCGCGAAGAAGGCGTGTGGACTCCGATCTTGATGTTGACCGCCAAAGACGGCGAGCTGGACGAAGCCGAGGCGCTCGACACCGGCGCCGACGATTTCCTGAGCAAGCCGTTTTCGTTCGTCGTGTTGGTCGCACGTCTCCGTGCGCTCCTACGGCGCGGATCGACACCCCGACCCACCGTGCTCACGGTGGGCACGCTCACCCTCGACCCCGCGTCGCGCGAGTGTCATCGCGGCGACGCGGCGGTCGAGCTGACGGCGCGGGAGTACTCGCTGCTCGAACTCTTGATGCGCCGTTCCGACGCGATCGTGGCCAAGACCGTCTTACTCGACGAAGTGTGGGGGCCGGATTTCTCCGGCGATCCGAACATCGTCGAGGTGTACATCGGATACCTCCGCAAGAAGATCGACATGGCGTTCGGACTGCAGACGATCCTCACGGTGCGCGGCGCGGGTTACCGGTTGATCGCGAATCCGACCAGTACCGATTCTGGCAATGCCGATTCCGGCCGCGCGGCGCCGGTCGTCGAGTAGGCGATGGCGCGATCCCGAAGCGCGTCGTGGGGCACGATTCGGCTGCGCATGACCGTGGCCGCCATCTTTGTGGTGACCATCGCAATGATCGTTTCGTCGTGGTTCATGGTACGCGCGGTTCGTACCTCGCTGCGCGAAGACCTGCGCACGGCGAGCACCGTTGCGCTCACCGATGCACGCGAACGGTTCGAACATTCGGTGGGCGGCACGAATGTGCTCCCGGTACCGAGTCCTTCGGGTTTCGTCATTGTCGTGGTCGACCGTGACGGCACGATCCGCGGCGGCTCGCCGGGGTTCGACTCGGGTCGCTGGTCCAACTTCGTCGGACGCTCCTCGGAACGTCACCAATTGGTGGGGAACGACGGTCGTCCATTCCCGGACGCGATTCCCCTTGAACATCACGTGTGGTTCGTGGGCGACCGCGTGTTCAATTTCATCCCGGTGAACATCAGGAGCATCGACGGGTCGACGCCGGGATTCCTCGTCGCCGCCGGCACACTGGGCGCGCTCGAGGGAGCCGTCCACACCCTCACCATCACGCTGTGGTGGACCGTCCCCGCGTTGATCATCTTCATCGGGCTGATGGCATGGGGCGTGACCGGCCGAGCGCTCCGGCCGGTGGAGATCATCCGCGGCGAGGTCACCGCGATCACTCACTCCAGCCTCGACCAGCGCGTTTCCGAACCGCGCGCGCGCGACGAGGTGGGCCGGCTCGCGCGCACGATGAACGAGATGCTCGACCGGCTCCAGAACGCGTCGGAGCGCCAGCGTCAATTCGTTTCCGACGCGTCGCATGAGCTGCGGTCACCCGTCTCCGCCATCCGCGCCACGGGCGAGGTGGCACTCGCGCACCCGAGCGGCGCCGACTGGCCCACCGTCGTGCGCCGGATGCTTTCCGAAGACGAACGCATGGAACAGATCGTGCACGACCTCCTCGACCTCGCGCGTGAGGGGGAGGTCGCACTCCCGACGACGCCCATCGACCTCGACGACATCGTCCTGGAAGAGGCAACCCGCGCCCGGCGCAACGGTCGCCTCGTACACGCCGATCGGGTGTCCGCGGGGCGCGTGCGCGGCAGCCGCGAACAACTCACGCGGGTGGTCCGCAACGTGCTCGACAACGCAGTGCGTCACGCCGAGGCGAACGTCCGCGTTTCGCTCACCACCGACGCGGGCGTGATCCTGACCGTCGAAGACGACGGTCCGGGGATCCCACCGGAGAACCGAGATCTCGTGTTCGAACGCTTCGCCCGGCTCGACGAGGGGCGGGCGCGCGATTCCGGGGGGCTCGGGCTCGGGCTCGCGATGGTCCGTGCGATCACCGAGCACCACGGCGGAACCGTCGAGATCACCGACTCGGTCGACACCGCCTACCCGGGCGCCCGACTGCTCGTCCGACTGCCCGGAGCGGAATAGGTCGGGTCCGACCGGCCCGCTGCTTGCCGCCGCCGCCGACTTTCGCCGCCGCCGACTTTCGTGCAAAACAGAGACCCCTGGCACTACAAATCGCACGAAAGTCGCATGTACCCCGGCAGGGCGCGTCGACCGGCCCACCCCAGGGCCTGTCACTCGACTGACTGCGATCCGCGGACATCGCCAGGATCTGGCAGGTGGTTCCGCGGAACCCCGACGGCCGCCGATCGCTACCAGGGCATCGCGGTGCCGCCGTTGGGGCGCAGGATTTGGCCGGTCATGAACGAAGCCCGTTCGGAGACGAGGAACAGGATCGAATCGGCCACATCTTGCGCGGAGCCCACTCGCTTGAGCGGGGCCATCGCGCCGAAACGCTTGCGGTACTTCTCCAGGCGTTCGGGATCTACGTTGCCGTCCTCGTCCACGAAGTTGTGGCGCGAGAAGTTGGTCTCGATCACACCGGGCGCGATCGAGTTCACGCGGATGCCGAGCGGACCGGCTTCACACGCAAGCGTCTTCGTGAGCATCGCGACCGCGGCCTTGGTCATCCCGTAACACGCGAGCGTGGGCGCGGGTGTGTCGATCGCCCCGGACGACACGTTGATGATGTTGCCCGAGCCCTGGTCCCCCATGGCGCGGAGTGCGGCTTGGCAGCCGTAGAAGACGCTCTTGAGGTTGATCGCGAGGATGCGTTCGAACTCGTCGTCTGTGCACTCGGAGATCATGCGGTTGTGCGGCACTCCGGCGATGTTGCCGACGATGTCGACGCGACCGAACCTCTCCTTCGCGCCGTCGATGAGCGCGTCGACGTCGGCCCGTTGGGTCACGTCGGTCCGTTGCGCGTGCGCGGTGCCACCGGCGGCCACGACCTCCGCGGCGGTGGCCTGGACCGCACCTTCGTCGATGTCGCCACCGACGATCGTCGCACCGGCCTGGGCCAACGTGATCGCGGTGGCCTTGCCGATCCCACTGCCGGCACCCGTGAGCACGGCCACCTGGCCGGTGAGATCGAATCCGCTGACCGTCATATCTGTGAACCTCCGCAATCGACGACGCCGGAGACTACGAGGGTGGGCCGGTAGCCTGCGATTTCCCCATGCCCGAGCTCACGGTCGCCGCCTTCAACCTCCATTGGGGGGTCGACATGCGCGGTCACGAATACGACGCGATCGGCGCCTGTCTCGCACTCGACGCCGACGTGCTCGTACTTCCGGAGGCATACCGTCCGTACGGTCGCACCGCGATGATCGACGAACTCGCGGAGCGTATGGGCGCGACACTCCACGAGGTCGTCTTCATGCTCGACTCGAGCCATTCCCGACCGCGGCGGCTGCGGGTTCCGCCGGGACCGTCGGGAACGTGCGGCCTGGCGGTGCTGTCGCGGCTGCCCGTGCGATCGTTCACCGATCTCATCGTTCCCAAGACCGCGCACGACGTGGTGGACCAGCGGCGAGCGATCATCGCGGAGGTCGAGGCGGGCGATACGACGGTCGCGATCGCGGGTATTCACGCGTCGCATCGAATCTGGGGATCGCTCCCCCAGCTCCGCGCGGTCGACCGCGCGCTGACCGAACGCGGACTGCCGTTGATCATCGCGGGCGACTGCAACATGTGGGGTCCACCGATCCGCCTTGCCCTGCCCCACCGCCGCGGCGCGGTTCGTGGCCGGAGTTGGCCGTCGTGGCGGCCGCATAGCCAAATCGACCACATCTGGATCGACGACCGCGTGGAGGTGGTACGCGGCAACATTGGTCCCCACGTGGGCTCGGACCATCGAGCCGTACGCGCCACTGTGCGTGTGAGCTAGAACAGCCCGACCCGTCGAGGAGGACGCGAGATGACCCACGAAGTGCAGGGCGTGGTGGCGCGAATACAGGGCGCCCCGGTGCAGACCGAAACGATCTTGGTTCCGGATCCCGGGCCGGGCGAAGCGTTGGTCCGGGTGCAGGCCTGCGGCGTGTGCCACACCGACCTCCACTATCGCGAGGGCGCGATCAACGACGACTTTCCGTTCCTCCTCGGTCACGAGGCCGCGGGAATCGTCGAAGCTGTTGGTTCCGACGTCACGGGTGTGGCACCCGGCGACTTCGTGATCCTCAACTGGCGCGCCGTGTGCGGCGAGTGTCGCTCGTGTCGGCGGGGCAAGCCCTGGCTGTGCTTCGCGACCCACAACGCGACGCAGAAGATGACCCTCGCCGACGGCACCCCGCTGACCCCCGCGCTCGGCATCGGCGCGTTCGCGGTGAAGACGCTGGTGGCGGCCGGTCAGGCGACGAAGGTCGACGCGGCCGCGAGTCCCGCCGCCGCCGGGCTCCTTGGGTGTGGCGTGATGGCCGGCCTCGGCGCCGCGATGTTCACCGGCGAAGTACAGAAGGGCGATTCGGTCGCCGTGTTCGGCTGTGGCGGCGTGGGCGACGCCGCGATCGTGGGAGCCCGCCTCGCCGGCGCGGCCAAAGTGATCGCAGTCGACCTCGACGCGCAGAAGCTCGAATGGGCACGCGGGTTCGGTGCGACGCATACCGTCGACGCGAGCAAGGAAGATGCAGTCGAGGCCGTACGTGCCCTCACCGACGGCCACGGCGCCGACGTGTGCATCGAAGCGGTAGGGCGTCCCGAGGTGTTCCAACAGGCGTTCTTCGCGCGCGATCTCGCGGGCACCGTCGTGCAGGTGGGGGTGCCGGATCCGTCGATGACGATCGAGCTGCCGATGATCGAGTTCTTCGGGCGCGGGGGCGCGCTCAAGCCGAGTTGGTACGGCGATTGCCTGCCCAGTCGGGATTTCCCGATGCTCATCGACCTCTACTTGCAGGGCCGCCTTCCGCTCGACAAATTCGTGAGCGAGACGATCGCGCTCGACGCCGTGGAGGAGGCATTCCACAAGATGGAACGCGGCGACGTGCTGCGTTCGGTTGTGCTTCTCTAAAGTAGCTGGTCAACCAACTGTCCGCATCGATGCATTCGTCGGATCTTGGACTGGGGACCGACGGGGGGACCGACCGCTGGTTTTCGCGCTCGCTGCGGC
>JANYLF010000210.1 GCA_025357995.1 Acidimicrobiia bacterium
TCCTTGACCGCCAACTCGGCCGCATCGTGGATCGTGGTCACGCCTTCGGCGAACGCAGCCGCGATCGCGAGCACCGGCAACTCGTCGATGATCGATTCGTCACCGGCGATCTCCGTCGCGGTCAACGCCGAGGCCGTCACCGCGATCTCACCGACCGGCTCGCCGATCTGTTCTCCGGTGACGGTGACCTCGATGCGCGCACCCATGCGACGGAGCACGTCGACGTATCCGATCCGCGCCGGGTTCACACTCACGCCCTCGAGCACCAACTCGGATCCCGCCACGATGCACGCCGCCACCACAAAGAACGCGGCAGACGACGGATCACCGGGAACGTCCATCTCGAACGACGACGGTTGTGCACCGCGGACTCGCACCTCACGGTCGCTCACCCGCTGGAGCGGAACGCCCAATGCGTTCAGCATCCGTTCGGTGTGGTCGCGACTCGGCGCGGGCTCGACGATCTCGGTGGTCCCGGCCGCTTGAAGTCCGGCAAGGATCACCGCCGTCTTCACCTGGCCGCTCGCGGTCGGGAGCTCATGGCGTAGGCCGCGCAGTCCACCACCGCGAATCGCGATCGGGGCGAGCGCGCCGCCGTCTCGACCATCGACGTGCGCACCCATGGCGGCCATGGGATCAAGCACACGGCGCATCGGGCGCGCCGACAACGACTCGTCGCCGACAAGCACCGACAGAAAGTCTCGGCCACTCAGTAGCCCGGCGAGCAGTCGCATCGTGGTCCCCGAGTTTCCACAGTCCAACACCATCGTCGGCTCACGCAGACCGTCGAAACCGAGCCCGCGCACCAACACCCCGCCTTCGGCGTCGGCCCGCACCCGTACGCCGAGCGCGTCGAGACACGCAACTGTCGACGCCACGTCCGCGCCATCGGCGAGGCCACGGATCGTCGACCGACCGTCGGCGATAGCCGCGAACAGCAGGGCGCGGTGCGAGATGCCCTTGCACCCCGGCACGCGCAGGCGCCCGCGCAACGGTCGCCCACCCGTCACGGTCAACTCGGTGGGCGTGCTCACGAAATCCCGATCACGACAGATCCGTGCGGCTCACGTGGTAACCACTCTCGGTCAGGGCTGCGTCGAACGCTTCGGCACCGCTGACGGGCACCACCAATACCAACACACCACCATCGCCTTCGATCGAGTGGGCGATTTCGATGTCGACGATGTTCACGCCGAGTCGGCCCGCGAGTGTGGTCACCTCGGCGAGCACCGCCGGACGGTCGGGAACGGGTACCCGGAACTCTGCGAGCGGTCCCGTCACTCGCGCTCCCGTCGGCAGATTCCGCCGCGCCCGCCGGCCCCGCTCCAACGTGGCCAACAACGCATCGCCATCGCCGGTTTCGACCATGGTGCGTACCGAATCGAGCGACGCGCGGTAGGCGTCGAGCGCGTCCAGGATGGCGTCGCGGTTCGCCACGCAGATATCGGGCCAGATGCCGGGATGACCGGCGGCGATGCGCGTCATGTCACGAAACCCGCCCGCGGCCAGACGCATCAACAGCGCGTGTTCGTCGTCACCCGCGGCGGCCACATTCATCAGCGTGGTAGCGGCGAGCTGGGGAACGTGACTCACGACTGCCACCAACGCGTCGTGTTGTTCCGGCGGAACCTCCACGACCTCGGCTCCCAGCCGGCTGATGACCCCGCGGACCGCGGTATGCGCCGCGGCGTCGGTGTCGACCGTCGGGGTGAGCACCCACGTGGCTCCGGCAAAGAGGTCCGCGTCGGCGCCGTCGAGCCCGTCCTGTTCGGATCCGGCCATCGGATGCCCGCCCACGAATCGAGCGGCCAACGCCGGGCGCTCGACGCGCACGGCCTCAAGCACCGCGGCCTTCACAGAGCCGACGTCGGTGACCGCCGACGCTCCCGCGTCGAGCGCCGTGACTACGACTGCCGCGACTCGTCCGACGGGTACCGCGACAATCACGACGTCGGCGCCGGCTACCGCGTCGGCCACCGAGTCCGCGACAGATGCAATCGCTCCCAACGTGTGTGCTCGCTCGGCCGCCTCCCGATTCGCGTCGAACCCACGCACGGTGAGGCCCGCTTTGGTCAACGCCAAACCGATCGAACCGCCGATGAGGCCGGTTCCGAGTACTGCAACCGTCACCGTCACTCCGGCAAATCGTCGCGCAGGGTCGTTGCGCCTTCGAGGTACACGTGATGCAGCTCGCGCCGGGTCCGTTCGGTGTACAGGTGCATCAGGACCCGAATCGTCCGTGGCTTGCCGCCGGTGATCTCGAGTTCGCGCGCACACAGCAACGGGACGTCACCAAGACCGAGCGCTCGGGCTGCCGTTGCGGGGAACTGCGAGTGGAGATCGTCCGTGGCAGTGAAGATGATGCTCACCAGGTCTTCGTGATCGATCTCGTTGCGGTCGAGCATCTCCGTGACGAGTGCTTTGGTCTTCGTATCGATCTCTTCGACGGTGTCGACATCGCACGTGGTCGCGCCGCGAAGGCCTCGGAGTTTCACGGCGGTCGAGGCTACCCGGTGCCTTCGCCCGCACCGGGTTCGTTCCCGGCCGGTTCGGTCCCGGCTGATTTGATGGCATCGACGGTCGGACCGTCGGGATCGTCCAGATCGGGCTCGTCACCGGTAGCCGCGTAGAGGCCCCGTACCTCGGCGGGCGTGAGGACACGCCACTCCCCCGGCTTGAGACCCCGATCGGCCAGCTGGCCGATGCGGGTTCGGACGAGACGCTGCACCGGATGACCAACCGCGTCGCACATTCGACGCACTTGTCGGTTCCGACCTTCGTGAATCACGATCGTCATCGCCGCGGAATCGCCACGCTCCTGAGTGAGCTGCACCCGCGCCGGCGAGGTCCGTCCGTCGTCGAGGTCGACTCCCTCACGCAACGTACGCAGCGCGGCTCGGCTCGGAACGCCCGTGACCTCTGCGAGGTACTCCTTCTCCGCGGCGTAGCGCGGATGCGTGAGGCGCAGCGTGAGGGTGCCGTCGTTGGTGAGCACCAGCAGACCTTCCGTCTCCCGATCGAGTCGGCCGACGGGATACACGCGCGGTTCCGCGGGCACGAGGTCCACGACCGTGGGCCGGCCCTCGGGATCGGACGCGGTCGACACCACGCCCGGAGGTTTGTTGAGGAGGTAATACACCAGCCCGGCGCGCGTCGGGACTCGTACACCATCGACATCGATCGTGTCGGTTTCGGCGTGCACGCGCCGTCCGAGGATCGCCACCTCGCCGTTGACTGTCACCCGTTCGGCCGCGATCAACTCTTCACAGACTCGACGCGAACCGATGCCGGCTTCGGCCAGTACTTTTTGCAACCGAACACCGTCGGACGCGGCGGTCACCCCTGAGTGGAGTCGGACGTGATGTCGATGTCCGACGGGCCGACGGCCGCGTCGCCGTTGCCCTCGCCGTCGACATCATCGCCGGTCGTCGGCGAATCCTCGACCCGCAGGTGCAAACCTCGTTCGAGCGCTTCGACGACCGACGGTTCGGGAACGAACTCCGCGAGCGGAGGGAGATCCTGGAGCGAATCAATCCCCATCTGCTCGAGGAATCGGATCGTGGTGCCGTAAAGGATCGCTTGACCGGGCCCGGGGTCGTGACCGATCTCCATCACGTAGCCACGCTGTATCAACGTGGCGATGGTGGATTCCACACTCACCCCGCGGATCGCGGCCAGCTGCGCGCGCGACACGGGTTGCTTGTAGGCGATGATCGCCAAAGTCTCGAGCGCCGGACCCGAGAGACGCACCGATTGACCCTCGAGCACGAACCGCTCGATATACCCGGTCATCTCCGGATGGGTCTGGTATCGGTACCCGCCGGCGACGCGCGCGATCGTGAAACCGCGACCATCACGCTCGTACTCGTCGTGCAACTCGGTACACAGCGCCTCGATCTGATCGACGGGCGTCTCCGTGAGCTGCGCGAGCATTTGCGGTTCGACGGGCTCGATTGCCGCCATCAACACGGCTTCGATCGCCCGCTTCGTCTCCACCACCATGGCCTTCATTCCGCTCTTGCTCCTTCGGAGCGGGCCGCTGGGGCCACGCTTCGCTGGTGATGCGCACGCCAGCGCGATTGCTCCTCGCTGCGCTCTGTCATCCGGCGGGAACTGCGTCCGGCGCGGTTTCCCACTCTTCCATCGCGACGAGGTCGATCACAGATTCGGTGATCTCGTACCGACGAACGGTGAGGTCGCCGAACGTCTCGATCTGGGTCAGGTCCAGGATCCCTTGCTTGTACAGCTCGAGCACCGCGAGGAACCGGACGATGACTTCGAGGCGATCGTCGATGCCTGCGACCAAGGTGCGGAAGCTCACCGGGCGGGTGTGATTGAGCACGATGAGCATCGCGTCGGCCGCGTCACGCACGCTGATGCGAATCGGGGCGACGTGGAAGAGGTCGATCTCGGGTGGAGGCGGTGGCGGTGTGAGACCACGGATCGCCGCCGCGAGTAACTGCGCCGGCGTGACACGTTCCAACGGGTCGGGTGAGAGCGATCGGAACGGTTCCTCAGGCCCGGCCGAACGCGACACCACTTTGGCCCCGCGGCGCAACATGGCCTCGAGCACTCGCGCCGCGTCTTTGAACGTCTTGCATTCGAGCAGGCGGGCGAGCAACAGATCGCGCTCCTCGAAGCGCAACAGCTCCTCGTCGAGCTCGGTCATTTCGGCGCCGGGCAGTAAGCGTCGGACCTTGAGTTCCACCAGCGTGGAGGCGATGAGCAGGAACTCCGTCGCCGCGTCGAGGTCGACGCGGTCGAGCTTCTCGATCTCGATCATGAATCGATCGATCACCTGCGCAATCGAGACATCCCAGATGTCCACCTCTTCCTTGAGGATGAGGTGGAGCAGGAGCTCAAAAGGCCCCTCGTAAACCGACGTACTCACTTCGTAGGACATCC
>JANYLF010000245.1 GCA_025357995.1 Acidimicrobiia bacterium
GGACGAGCCGATGGTCGGGTTGGCGCCGATCGATGCCGACCTGCCCGAAGGGCCACTGAAGGTCACCGATCTCGCCCGTCTCCGCCTGGTGCTGCCGCCGGAGGTCAATCCGCTGCGTCGGGAGATCGAATCGGCCGCGGCCAAATTGGGTGTGCAACTCGACGTTCCGGTCGAGGTCGAGGGTATTCGGCTCATCGCGGATCTCGTCGCAGCGGGCGCGGGGATTGCGGTGCTCCCCGAGACTGCGGTACCGCCCAACCTCGAGGGCCTACGCACGTTCCAGATCGCCGATCTCCCGCCCCGTCAACTCGGTCTTGCCACGCTGAAGGGTGCACCGCTCTCGCTCGCCGACCGCGCCGTGCGCGACACGGTGCTCGAGCTCGTCGGCTTCACCCGCCGCACCTGAGGGTGTCAGAGAGCGTCGGTGGTCACGGTCGTACCGCTGAGATCGACGGTACGCGGGTCGCCGGCCGCCTCGCCTTCGAGGTGCAGCACACCCGCGGCGGGCGCGTCGACGATGCGGATCTGCCCACCGCCGGGCCACCGTAGATCGGTGGCGGTGGTGTCGTCGCGGTCGATCGCGCCGCCGAGGAGGCCCGCGAAGAACTGTGTTGCCGCGCCGCGATCGGGGCTGCCCACCACGATGCGAGTGAGTGTCACTGCCTCCTCCGCGCGCGCCGGCGGTGCGGGCCACCAGAGCGGAGTTCCCTCGGCCACCCCCGTGCTCGTTGCCCGTTCGATGACCGTGGCCATGCCGCCCGGTTCGTGTTCGGTCTGCGCGAGCTGCACCACGGTCCCGTGTGCTTCGCACGGCTGGAGGAAGGCCTCGCGCCACTCCGGGTTGTCGAGGTTGACGCCCACGGGATGGAGACCGAGCTCGTCCGCACGGGCGAGCGTGGCGCGCAGGTCGGGAACCTTGAACGTGAGGTGATGCACACCGGTGCCGTGGCGATCTACGAACCGGGCGAGGAAGTCGTTGACCTCGGGCTCCCACACCACCAGCAGCTCGATCGTCATGCCGGTCGTCGCGGTGCCGAGCCGCGCCTGGACCCAACGGAATCCGTAGCCGTCGCCGCCGTGGATCACGATGCCACCGAGCCGACCGACGGTCACGGCGAGCGCGTCGGTGATGTCGAGGGTGGCGATCGCGACGTGATCGAGGTCGATATCGCTCACGTGAGCGCCGGGTCGACTGTTGGTCGGCTCGGACGTCCGGCCCGGGTCACCAGTCGCGCCGCGACGTATCCGATGCCGAGGATCAGGAAGCCGCCGACTGCGTCGAGGAAGTAGTGGTTCGCGGTCACCACGATCACGGTCACCGTCATGGCCGGGTAGAGCGCGGCCAAAACCTTGGCCCAGACCGACTTCACGCGGGGCACGAGCACGCTCGCGCACCACAGCGCCCAACAGCAGTGCACGCTCGGCATCGCCGCGAACTGATTCGAGATCTTCTTCATCGCGCCGGAGTTGAAGCTCCAGAAGGTCGGGTACTTGTCGAGGGTGTCGACGAAGCCGTAGTGGTGTCCGAGCAGGCGAGGAGGCATCAGCGGCCAGAATCGGAACCCGATGAGTGCAATCGCGGTCGCGATAGCGAGGGTGTTGCGCCACCTCGGGTAGTCGTCCGGGAACTTGCGGAAGAGGAACACCGCGACGCCGATCGTCACGACGAAATGTAACGAGCCGTAGAAGTAGTTCGCGCCGATCACGAGCGGTTCGATGTTGAGCGCCCAGTGGTTGATCGCCTGTTCGTGATAGATGCCGAGCGTGCGTTGCCAGCCGATGAGCTCCAGGGCGTGCTCGCGCGCGCGGCCGGGGTGCGCGGCGTCGGCGTTTCGCACAGTGGAGTACACGACGTAGTAGGTGAGGACGGCGACGATCTCGAGCCACCAGTAGATGACGCGCCCGCCGGTGAGCACCCGCGCGCCCGGAAGCCGGCGCAGACGCGGCGCCGAGTCGTCGTTCGCGGTCATCGAGGGCGCGCTCACGGCGCGTCGGTCGTCGACGGTGTGACTGCGCCTTCGAGCTCGGCACCGGCCCGGTGTCCGACCGCGAACGCGGGCGCGCCGAGGAGACTCACGAGCAGCATCGTTGCGTACCAGGCCAAGCCGAGTGCGACCGCGTGACCGTTGGAGATGCCGAGGGGATGAAGGAGGAGGACGAGCATGAACTCGCGGATACCGAGGCCCGAGAGCGAGAGCGGGACAACCTGGCCCATCGCGACGACGGGCACGAACGCGACCAGCGCCGCGAACGGCACACCCGTACCGAGCGTGAGGTCGAGGAACCCGACGGTCGCGATCACCGAGATCTGGTAGATCAGCGCAGTACCCAACACGCCGACGATCTGGCGGCGGTCGCGTCGGAGATATCCGATCCCCACGTGGACCGCGCCGATGAAGCGCACCCAGTTCTCCCGATGCTCGAACCGACCGGCCGCGTTCGGATGGCCGGCGAGAAAGAGGATGGTCCCAAGCGCGCCGAGCGCGATCCCAGAGACCAAGAGCGCGACCCACGCGGTCGACGATTCCAGCAGGCTCGGGTCGAGTAGGAACCCACATGCGCACAGCAACGGGAGCGCGAGGAAACCCGTGAGTCGTTCGAGGGCGACCGCGGCGAACGCCGTCTCGGTCGAGCCGATGTTCTTCGCGCTCCGTGTGACGCGGAGGACGTCGCCGCCGATGGTCGAGGGCAAGACGTTGCCGAGGAACTGGCCGGCGAAGTAGTGAGTGGTCAGGCGGCGGAGCCGCACGTGTACGCCGAACGCCTCGATGACTCGCTGCCAGCGCCAAGCCGAAAGCACGATCCCGAGCGCGGCCATCCCGAGCGCGAGTGCGAACCACGCGAGCGTTGACAAATGACGCTGGCGGGGGACGACCGAATCGAGGTGGATCTTGCTGATCAAGAGCGCGAGGAGCGCCGCACTCAAGAGAATTCGGACGGTAAGCACGATGCGGGCCCGGCGCGTGGGGGCGTCGGAGGGCCCGGTTTCGGCATCGTGCATGGGCGCGTAGCCTATGGGGTCGTTCGGGGGCGGAGTGGCCGCCTGCGGGCGGACGCGGGAGGAAACGTGCGGATCATCACCGACGACGGCGTCGGGTTGGAAGTCGTGACTCGGGGTGGCGGGCCGGCGTTGTTGCTGGTGCACGGCTTCGGCGGGGCGAAGGAAGACTTCTCCGATCAGGTCGACGACTTGGCACTCGACCACCAGGTGATCACACTCGATCTGCGCGGCCACGGCGAGAGCGACGGTCCGGAAGACGAAGCGTGCTACTCGCTGGATCGATTCGCCGCGGACCTCACCAACGTGGTCGACGCGCTCGGACTCACGACCTTTCGTCTCCTCGGTCATTCGATGGGCGGCATGATCGTGCGGCGATTCGTGCTCGCCATTTTTGGGATTCAAAACCAGTTCGTTGAGTACACCATCCCGGTCTAAAAACACCGCCCGCTTCGCCATTCGTGCTTTCCAAAAGTAGGATGGGCTGCCAAGCCCGTCCAATGTCTGCCTCAGTTTC
>JANYLF010000287.1 GCA_025357995.1 Acidimicrobiia bacterium
TCGCCCGTGCGGTGGCGGGCCGGCGGTCGGATTGGCAGTACGTGGAGTTGGCCGAGTGTGGTCACGCTCCGCAACTCGAATCGCCGACGCGCTTCGTCGAACTCGTCAGTACTTGGAGCGACCACCGGCTTCGAGATTCAGCAACGCACGCTTGAGCGCAATCCCGTCGCCGTATCCGCCGCCGTACCCACCGATCCCATTGGCCGCCACCACGCGATGGCACGGAATGAGGAAGGGCACCGGGTTCCGCGCCATCGTTGCGCCCACCGCCCGCGCCGCACCCGCACGGCCCGCCATCTCCGCGAGTTCTCCGTACGTCACCGTCTCGCCGTAGCCGACCTCATCGCGCAGGGTCAGCAAGATCTTCCGCTGCAGTTCGGTGAGTGAATCGGAAAGATCGATCTCGACATCGAGCTCACGACGACGACCGGCGAAATACTCGTCGAGCTGACGCGCAATCGCGCGGTCCCGCCGCGGGGCGTCGGTGAACTCGTCGATGGGCGAGATCGGAAGGCTGATCGCGGTCACGCCGTTCCCACCGAGCTGCACGACGATGTCACCCCACGGAATCGTCTGGCTCCACCACCGGGTCGGGCTCATCGCGGAACCGGTCACGCCACGCGGGTCAGATCAAGCCCAGTGCTTCGATGTCGGCCCGTTCGGCCTCGAGTTCGCCCGTGGTCATCGCCAGCTTCTCCTGCGCAAACTCGTCGTGGCCCAGACCTTCGACCACGCTCCAGCCACCCTGGCCGTCGGCCACGACCGGGAAGCCGTACTGCAAACCCTCGGGCGTGCCGTACTCACCGCGACTCACCACCGCGAGGCTCGCCCACTCACCCGCGGCGGGCGCGGTGTGAATGCTGTTCACGGAATCGATGGCCGCATTCGCGGCCGACGCGGCCGACGAGAGGCCGCGCGCTTCGATGACGGCCGCGCCGCGCTTCTGCACTGTCTCGATGAATGGACCGCGCAACCAAGCGGTATCGGCAATCACGTCGGGCGCGGGTTTCCCGCCGATGCGCGCGTTCGCAAAATCCGGATACTGCGTGGCGGAGTGGTTCCCCCAGATCGTCACGTTGGTGACGTCGGCGACCGGCACACCGGCCTTCTGGGCGAGCTGACTCTCGGCGCGGTTCTGGTCGAGGCGCGTCATAGCGAACCAACGGTCAACCGGAATGTCGGGTGCATTGCTCCGCGCGATGAGACAGTTGGTGTTGCACGGGTTGCCCACCACGAGCACGCGGACATCGGACGCCGCGTGGGCGTTGATGGCCTGACCCTGCGGCTTGAAGATTCCGCCGTTCACGTTGAGCAGGTCACCGCGCTCCATGCCTGCTTTGCGCGGGATCGAACCGACGAGCAACGCCCAACTCGTACCGTCGAATGCGGTCTTGAGGTCCGACGTGGGTTCGATCCCCGCCAGCAGCGGGAACGCGCAGTCGTCGAGCTCCATCGCCACGCCCCCGAGCGCCTGCATCGCGGGCTCGATCTCGAGGAGCCGCAGCACCACCGGCTGGTCCGGCCCGAGGAGTTGGCCGGAAGCAATGCGGAACAGGATTGCGTAGCCAATCTGGCCCGCCGCCCCCGTGACGGTCACATGAACTGGAGTCTTCGCCATGCCGCCGACCCTACCCACCGAGAGGGTTACGAGGCGGAGTCGGGCTCCTCGGCCTGCGCATCGTGGTTGAGCAGCTTTCTGGCTTCGCTGAGCTCCGCGATGCGTTCGGCGGCGCCGTCGGATGCGCCACCTTGGTCGGGATGGGCGAGGCGGAGCAGGCGACGGAACCGCTGCTGAATGTCCGTGCGAGAGAGACCCATGTCCGAACGCAGTCCGAGTACTTCCATCGCCCATCGGCGCTCGGCGGGCACTCCCACCCACGAACCGGTGTCGATCTCGCTGTACGCGTCGGCAATCGGCCCCACGCCCGCGGTCGGCGGTCGCATGATCGGAATGCCTTCCAGCAATCGCCGCACCACGAACGGCTCGGGAATCACGCCCGGTTGTGCGATCGCGGCCTGGATCGCCCGTACCGCTCGCGACCGCACGCTCGAACCCATCGCCCCCGCGGCCATGATCGCCCCGACCACCTGCGGTCCCGGCGCACCGTGAACGTCGAGCTCCACGATGAGTCGGCCATCCTCTTCGAGCAGTCGATGCCGGGAACGGTCGAGGCCGTGGACATCGGTCTGCAGTCGGTGACGCAGCGCGATGCGAGGCACCGAGATGCCGTGTCGGCCGACGTCGTGCAGCAACCGCGGCAGATCGTCGAGCTGTTCGTCGTCGAGCGACCCGACGTTCTCCGCGACCACCGCGGCGAGCAGACCGCACCCGTGCGCGGGTCCGGTCATCGGAAGATAGAGCTCACCAAGTGCGACGCGACGCGTCGGCATGTGCTTGCGCGTGTGGCGTACTACCAGCTCGGCGAGAATCACCGCTCACGGACCTCCGACAAGAGTTCGACACCCACCGACGTCTTGGATCAGAGGCGGTCGACGATCGCCTGCGCGAACTCGGAGCACTTCACCTCGGTGGCGCCGTCCATCTGACGCGCGAAGTCGTACGTCACAACCTTGTCGCCGATCGTTGCCTCGAGCGCGCGCACGATGTCGTCGGCCGCGCCTTGCCACCCGAGGTGCTCGAACATCATCACCCCTGAGAGCAGCACCGAACCGGGGTTCACCTTGTCTTGGCCCGCGTACTTCGGGGCAGTGCCGTGGGTGGCCTCAAAGATCCCGTGACCGGTCACGTAGTTGATATTGCCGCCCGGTGCGATGCCGATGCCGCCCACCTGCGCCGCGAGCGCGTCACTGAGGTAGTCGCCGTTCAAGTTCGTAGTCGCAATGACGTCGAACTCGTCGGGCCTCGTCAGCACTTGCTGCAACGTGATGTCGGCAATCGCGTCCTTGACGAGGATCTTGTCGCCCGGGTCGCCACCACAGTCGTCCCAACCCACGGCGACATCCGCGAACTCGTCCCGGGTCAGCTCGTAACCCCAGTTCATGAACGCGCCTTCGGTGAACTTCTGGATGTTGCCCTTGTGCACGATGGTCACGCTCTTGCGCTGCTTGCGCACCGCGTACTCGATCGACGCGCGGATCAGCCGCTTCGAACCGGTCTCCGAGATCGGCTTGATGCCCACACCTGAGTCCGGCCGGATATCCCAACCCATCTCGTCGTGCAACATCTCGATCAGGCGCTTCGCCTCGGGAGTGCCCTCTTCCACTTCGAGACCCGCGTAGATGTCCTCGGTGTTTTCGCGGAAGATCACCATGTCGACCTTCTCGGGGTGCTTCACCGGCGACGGCACACCGGTGAACCAACGCACCGGGCGCAGACACACGTAGA
>JANYLF010000311.1 GCA_025357995.1 Acidimicrobiia bacterium
GGTTACGGCGCGCAGCGCTGCCCCTCACCCTGCCAGTTCACGGGGCCGGCGCGGAGGACGTGGCTGGGCAGGTCGCGGCCGACGGCCTGCTGCGCCATCTTGGCGCAGGCAATGAGCTTGTCGAGGTCGACGCCGGTCTCGATGCCCATATCCTCGAGCATGTACACGAGATCTTCCGTCACGATGTTGCCCGTCGCTCCCGGCGCGTACGGACACCCGCCGAGACCGCCGATCGACGCGTCGAACCGCGTCACACCGCGGCCCAATGCGGTCAGCACGTTCGCGAGCCCAGTGCCGCGCGTGTTGTGAAAGTGCAACGAGATGCTGTCGGGAGCAATCCCGACGGCGCCGAGCACGTCGAGCAGCGTGTGCACGCGCCTCGGCGTGGCCATTCCGGTGGTGTCGCCAAAGCTCACCCGGTCCGCGCCGGCGTCACGCATCTGCGCGGCGATCGCCGCCACCCGCACCTCGGGCACGTCACCCTCGTAGGGACAGCCGAACGCCGTCGACACAATGCCCTCGACCGGTGTTTTCGCCGCGTGCGCCAACGCCGTCAACTCGCCCGCGGCCACGATCGATTCCTCAACCGAGCGGTTCACGTTCTTGCGGTTGTGCGTCTCGCTCGCGCTCACCACCACTTCGATTTCGTCGACGGCCGCGGCCAGCGCCATCTCGGCGCCCCGAACGTTCGGGACCAACGCGCGGTACGTGACACCCGGTCGACGGGCAATGCCCGCCATCACATCGGCGGCACCGGCCATCGGCGGGATCGCAGCCGGTGACACGAACGACACCGCTTCGATCCGGCGCAATCCCGTCGCGCTCAACGCGTCGATCAGCCGAACGCGGTCGGCAACAGGGACCATCGACTCGTTCTGCAATCCGTCGCGCGGGCCCACCTCACCGATCTCGACGCGCGCAGGCCACTCGGACATCCGGAGAAGGCTACCGACCGGTTCCATCCGTGCCTACTCGCCGCGGCGACGAACGCGAATCTTGATCGGCGTGGGACCGAGGTCGAAGTGTTCGCGGATCTTGCGCTCGATGTACCGGAGGTAGGTGGGTGGCAACGTGCGCGTCGCAAACAGCGTGAACGTAGGCGGATCGGCCGCACCTTGCGTGGCGTACTGGATCCGAGGTCGATGCTTCTTGTCGAGCGGCGGCGGATGGCGCAGCTGTGCCTCGCGGATGACGCGGTTCAACTCCGCGGTCGGAATCCGCACGTGGTACGCGGTCTCCGCTTCGCGCAGCGCCGGGAGCACATCCTTCAGGTTGCGGCCAGTCAGCGCGGAAACCTTCAAGATCGGCGCGTATCCGAGGAACCCCATGCGGTCGGCAACGTCAATGAGAATCTGTTCGCGTTCCTCGGTAGCCACGAGGTCCCACTTGTTGAGCACGAGCACAATCACCGTCCCCGCGCCGTCGATGCGTTCGGCGAGACGCTGATCCTGATGCGACACGCCTTCGGTCGCGTCGATGACGAGTAACGCGGCATCCGCCACATCGACCGCGTCGAGCGCGCGCAGAACGGAGTAGTACTCGGTCGGTTCGTCCACCCGGCTCCGGCGGCGCATTCCGGCGGTGTCGACGAAGCGAATCGTGCCGTCCTCGGACTCCACGATCGTGTCGATCGTGTCTCGCGTGGTGCCTGGCATGTCGTGCACCACGCTGCGTTCGTCGCCGACCATTCGATTGAACAATGTGGACTTGCCCACGTTGGGGCGGCCGACGATCGCGACCGCGAACGGCCGATCCGCATCGAGCTCCGCCTCTGGCTCCTCCGGAGCGGGGGGCAACACCTTCACGAGCGCGTCGAGCAGGTCGCCACTCCCCCGACCATGAATGGCCGACACCGCGTATGGATCACCGAGCCCGAGTTTCACGAGCGGCCAGATCTCCCGTTCGCGACGGTCGTCGTCGGCTTTGTTCGCAACGAGCAGCACGGGACGATCGGCGCGCTGAAGAATTCGCGCGACTTGGGCGTCTTCTTCGGTGAGCCCGACGGTCACGTCGACGACCGCGAGCAAGACGTCGGCCTCTCTGATCGCGCGCTCGGCTTGCAGGCTCACTTGCTTCGCGAGCGGTTCGTCGGTGGCGATCCAACCGCCGGTGTCGATCACCCGAAAGGCGCGACCGTTCCACTCCGCGACGAGTTCCTTGCGATCCCGCGTGACGCCGGGCTTCTCTTGAACGATCGCCTCGCGTCGACCGACGAAGCGGTTCACGAGTGTGGACTTCCCCACGTTGGGTCGACCGACCACGGCGACAATCGGCAGCGCGCTCACGCGAACACCGCCGCGAGCCGTCGGCCGCGTAGCGCGCCGACCAACGACGCACCGTCGGTACCGATGACCTCTACCGTGCGCGACAGATCACCCAGGGTCAGCCCGTCGAGGAACCGATCCTCGGACAACACGACATCGGGCACCAGGACGCGAGCGTCAACCGGCACGGTCGCGAGCGCGGCGGCGATGTCGACGCCGGTCAGGAGGCCGGTCACCGCGATGTTGCCACCGAAGAACGCGTTCGCGACCGATCGAATCGACACCTCGGTGCCGGCGAGCGTTTCCAGGTCCGGGCGCATCGGCTCGAGTACGCGTGCGCCGTACTCGCCGGTGAGGATCACGATCGGCGCGTCGGTGCGCGCGTCCACCACCGACAGGTCAGAAGACCGCGGCGCGCGATAGCCCTGCGCGGGAGCGCCGTCGACCCAGGCGAAGAATCCGGGGCGTACTCCGACACCGTCGATCGATGCACCCGCGGCCGCGGCCGCGACTTCGCCCATGAACGTGCGGGCCATCCCGATACCGTTCTCGTGTTGCGCGAAGTCCTCGTACTCGTCGGCGTTCGGAAACGGCCGATCGGTCATGAGGTAGTACTCGTCGGCCGCGAAGACCATCCGGTGCCCGACCGCGTCGAGGAACCGCGCCTGCCACGCGTCGACCGAGTCGAGGACCGCATCGGCTTCCGCCCTCGTGTGGGGACGCATGTCGGGCTCGGTTGTATACCGCGACACACCAAGGGGCACCGCGCCCACCGACGCCAACCGAGGGAAGCGATCGAGTATCCCGAGCAGCGTGTCGTCGAAGATGACGCCGTCGTTGACACCAGGACACACCACGATCTGGCCGTGCACTTCGACGCCGGCGTCGAGCAGCAGCCCCAGCCACCGCAAGCTCGTCGCGCCCCGCCGATTGCGCAGGAGCGCAGTACGCACATCGGGATCGGTCGCGTGGATCGATACGTAGAGCGGGCCGAGCCCTTCGGTGATGACGCGCTCCAGATCGGCCTCGGTGAAGCGCGTCAGCGTGGTGAAGTTTCCGTAGAGATGTGAGAGTCGATAGTCGTCGTCCTTCAGGTACAGGCTCTTGCGCATCCCCTTCGGGAGTTGGTAGATGAAGCAAAACGGGCAGTGGTTGTCG
>JANYLF010000313.1 GCA_025357995.1 Acidimicrobiia bacterium
TGAGGTTGCCGAGCGCTTCGAGCTCCACCCCAACGTGGCGCGCCATCACCTGGAGAAGCTGACCGCGGGCGGCTACCTCGTGGTGGCGGTCGGTCGCGCAGATGGCACCCGCGCCGCGGGGCGCCCGTCGAAGCAGTACCGCGTCTCCGAACTCGATCACTCGCTGAACTTTCCGCCGCGCCGCGACGACTTGCTCGGCACCCTGCTCGCGCGCGCGTTGGAGATCTTGCCCAAGGATCAAGCCGAGATACTCGCCGAAGAAGTGGGATTCGATTACGGCCGGGCGCTCGCCTCTCGCATTGCGCCGACCGAAGGTCATCGCACAGTGAAGGCTGCGCTCGCGACGGTGGCCGACGCGTTGACCGCACACGGTTTCGCGGCACACACCGAATCGGTGGGCACGTCGCTCACGATCGTGAACGAGCACTGTCCGTTCGGCGAAGCCGCCAACCTGTTCCCGCACGTCGTGTGCGCGGTCGACCGCGGCATGATCCGCGGTCTCATGGCCGGGCTCTACGGCGAGACCCAACCCCACTTCGAGTTGAGCCGACCCGACGGCGACGACCACTGCGTCGCCCGCGTCTGAGTCCGAAATGCCGAGCGTCTATCTGGACCACGCGTCGGTCTCGCCGTTGCGTCCGGTCGCGTTCGAGGCGATGGTTCCGTTCCTGCGCGACCACACCGGCGATCCCGGCCGGATGCACTCCGACGGGCGGGTGACGCGGGTCGCGATCGAAATCGCCCGTGAACAGGTCGCGGCGTTGCTCGGGGCCCGTCCGCGTGAGGTCGTGTTCACCTCGGGTGCAAGCGAGTCGGTGAACAGCGCGATCTTCGGCGCGGTTCACCGCGACCCCGAGCGCCGCAGCATCGTGACGACGGCCGTCGAACACTCCAGCGTGCTCGAGGCATGTGCGCGGGAGTCGGGCCCGACCACGATCGTCGGCGTCGACGGTACCGGCCGGTTCGATGCGGACACGGTCCTCGCTGCGATCACCGAGGACACCGCGCTGGTGAGCATGCAACTCGCCAATCACGAAGTGGGCACGATGCAGGCGGTCGGCGAACTCACCGCCGCGGCGCGCGACTGCGGCGCGCTCGTGCACGTCGACGCGTGTGCGGCGGTCGGCTACTCCCCCGTCGACTTCGCCACGATCGGCGCCGACCTCATGAGCGTGACTGCGCACACCTGGGGCGGTGGGTTGGGCTCGGGCGCGCTCGTCATCCGCCGCGGCCTGCGCATCCCACCGCTGCTTCTCGGTGGCGCGCAAGAACGGAACCGCCGCGCCGGCCTCGAGAACGTGCCCGCGATCGTCGGCTTCGGCGCGGCAGCCGACGCACTGAACCCATCACTCCGTGCGGAGATCGAGCATCAAGTCCAGCTCACCGATCGCATCCGTGTCGGTCTCGCCGAGACGTGCACCGGTCTCACCTTCCACGGCCATCCCACCGAGCGGCTCCCGAATCTCGTGTGCTTCGGCGTCGACGGCGTGGAGGCCGAGCCCATCCTCCTCGCCCTCGACCAGCACGGCATCGCCATTCACTCGGGATCTGCGTGCGCGTCGGAGTCGTTGGAACCGTCGCCCGTACTCGCCGCGATGGGCGCCGATGCCGACCACTCGCTGCGCGTGAGCGTCGGTTGGACGAGCACCGACGCCGACGCCGACCACCTCCTCGAAGTGTTTCCCGGAATCATCGACCGCATGAGAGGGTTACGAACCGCATGATCCCAGTCCAGCGTCTCAACCATGCCGTCCTCTACGTCCGTGACGCGGCGGCGTCCGCCACCTTCTACCAAGAGGTCCTCGGCTTCGAAGTCGTCGAGCAACTGCCCGGCGCGGCGTTCTTGCGCTGTGGCGGCACGTCGAACCATCACGACCTCGGCCTGTTCTCGGTCGGGCCGGATGCACCACTCCCCGCGCGCGGCCGCGTGGGTCTCTACCACTTGGCGTGGGAGGTGCCGAGCATCCACGACATCACCGCGGCGCGTGACGAGCTCCAGCGCGTCGGCGCGTACACGGGCGAAAGCGACCACGGCGTCTCGAAGTCGATCTACGCACACGATCCCGACGGCAACGAGTTCGAGATCATGTATTCGGTCCCGCGTGCACAGTGGGGCGAGTACGAACAGCACGCCGTGGTACAACCTCTCGACCTGCCCGCCGAGATCGAGAGATTTGGATGACCCAGAACTGGTCCGAGTTGGCCGCCCGCCTCCAGGGCGCGCTCGCGTTGAGCGCACCACCGATTGCCATCACGTTCTCCGCCGCCGCGCCGGAAGGCATCGCCGCGTTCGACCGTCCGATGCCCGAGGCCCTCCCCGACGGTCGCACCGGTCGCGTGCCCGCGGGTTGCGTGTTCTGGGTGCACGGTGCCGAGCGCACGTTCACCACGGTCAAGGCCGACCATGGCAACTGTTCCGTCGGCAGCCTCACCCACGGCTTCGTCACGTTGGACGAAGTCGCAGGGAACAGCGACGTGGCCGCGCTCCTCGAGACCGGGTGGGTCACGATGGATGTGGTCCCACAGATTCCCGTCGTCACCGAGGCGCCCGGCGCGGTCACGTACGGGCCGCTCGCCGAGACGCCCGTGGAGCCCAGCGTGGTCTTGCTGCGGGTCAACGGCAAGCAGTTGATGGTGCTGTCCGACGCGATTCCCGGCCTGCGCATCGAAGGCAAGCCGCAATGTCACATCGTCGCGATCGCCAAGGAACAGGGCGAGATCGCGGCGAGCGTGGGCTGCGCGCTGTCACGCGTGCGTACCGGGATGCCGGCGACGGAGATGACGTGTGCGATCCCCGCCGCGAAGGTCCCGGAAGTGATCGATGCGATCGAGCACAACGCGGTGGCCGACGCGGCCGTCGCGCGTTACGCCGGCGACGACCTCCTGCGCTTCGCCTAACCCAGCTTGCGTCAATATCCCACCGCTCAGGTGGGATATTGACGCAAGCTGACGTCTAACGCCTACTTCTTGGCTGCCTCGTAGTAGGGGTTGGTGCCACTGGCGTGATCGGTGACGTCGACGACCTCGGTGATCTCCGACACGGAATCGAGAATCGAGACCTCGATGCCCTGGGACATCGTGGCCGCGGCCATGCCGCAGCCCTGGCAACCACCACCCATGCGCAGGTATGCAATCGAACCCTCGATCGCGACGAGCTCGGCGAACCCACCGTGCGACGCGATCTGCGGGTTGATCTGCACCGCGAGCACCTCGACGACCTTGGCGACGATCGGGTCGTCTAGATCGAGGTCGGGCATCGGACCCATCCCCGGCACCACCGGCGAGTTGGGGTTTTGCAACACCATCCCGCCGCCCGAGAGGTCGAGCGTGGACCCGCGAATCGAATCGACGTGCTCGCCCGGCACCACGACGGAGAGATCGTCGCCGTGTTGCACCACATCGAGTTCGCCGGCTTCGTCGGTCCGGCGGAAGTACATGTCGTAGGTGAATGCCGTCCCCGCGGTCCCGGTGACCTCGACCCACAGTGCAAGCGAGTCGGGTTCGGGCTCACCGGCTCGTACTTCCAACACCCGCACCCGGGCGGATTCGGTGATCGTCACAAGCGGAACGGCAACATCGGTCATGTGCACCATGATACGAGAGATGGCAAGGGTTCTCCTCCTCGTACCGACTGCGTCGTACCGCGCCCCGGATTTCGTCCGCGCGGCAAAAGCGTTGCGGGTCGAACTCATCGTGGGCTCGGAGGAACCGCCGCCGATCCCCAACGAGCACGCAATCCACGTGCCCCTGGCCGACGCCGCCGCGACGGCCAAAGTGATCGACGAACTGGACCGGGCACGAGGCATCGATGCGGTGGTGGCCGTCGACGATCAGGGCATTGTGGCCGCGGCCGTCGTGGGCGAACGGCTCGGGTTCCCCCATAACGCGCCCGACGCGGTCGCAGCCACACGCGACAAACTCGCGTTGCGGTCGCGTCTCGCGGCGTCCGAAGTACCGCAGCCCGCGTTCGGCACCACCGTCGATGCTGTCGGGTATCCGTGTGTGGTGAAACCCGCGGGGCTCGCCGCCAGCCGAGGCGTCATTCGCGCCAACACTCCCGCCGAGTACCACGATGCCGTGGCGCGCATTCGCGGTTTCTGGGACGGCGAGTTGATCGTTGAGCAGTACGTCGACGGTTCCGAAGTCGCGGTGGAGGCGTTGCTGCGCGACGGCAAGCTCACGGTGCTCGCGATCTTCGACAAGCCGGATGCGCTCGTCGGCCCGTACTTCGAAGAGACCATCTACGTGACGCCGTCGCGGTTGGCGCATGCGACCCAGGACGCGATCGCGCACGTTGTGGCGCGCGCCGCACGGGCCGTCGGACTGACCGAAGGACCGATTCACGCGGAGGTTCGCGTCGACCTGGACGCGACCGACGGCAATGAGTTACACGTGATCGAGGTGGCGGCTCGCACGATCGGCGGACTATGCGCGCGCACATTGCAGTTCGGCGCCGGCATCTCGTTGGAAGAGGTGGTGTTGCGCCACGCGCTCGCGATGGATCTCGACAATCTGCACGCACCGCGTACCGCGTCCGGCGTGATGATGCTGCCCATCCCTCGTGCGGGAACCCTGACCGCAGTCCATCACCGCGATCGAGCGCTCGCGTTGCCCGGCGTGGTCGGACTCGAGTTCACGATCCCGATCGGCGGTTCGGTGACGCCGCTGCCCGAAGGCGATCGCTACCTCGGTTTCCTCTTCGCCCGAGCCGAGACTCCGGCTGCGGTCGAGGCTGCACTCCGAGCCGGCGCCGCGGCCCTCGATATCGTCGTCGCGTGACCTACTCCGGGCGAGTGCATCGATGAAGGTGCTCCTCATCTCCACCTACGAGCTGGGACATCAGCCCATCGGCATCGCCGCGCCCGCCGCGGCGTTGCGTGACCGCGGCCACGACATTCGTCTCATCGATCTGGCCATCGAAGACTGGTCGCCCGATTTGGTCGAGTGGGCCGACCGCGTTGCGATCTCGGTACCGATGCACACCGCGACCCGACTCGCGTTCGAGATCGCACCCCGGATCGATCGTCCACTCGCGTGCTTCGGCCTGTACGCGGAGATGTGTTCGTCGATTGCGGACGCGCTCGTCAGCCGCGATCCAGTGTCGGCAGTGGTCGCCTGGGTGGAAGCCGACCCGGCCCTCTCGGTCCCCGCGCCGATTCCTTGGCGCGATTCGTTGGCCGCGCCCGACCAGTACACGCACTTGATGCGCGACGGTTTCCGCTACCCGATCGCGTACACCGAGGCGTCGCAAGGGTGCGCGCATCGATGTCGTCATTGCCCAGTACCGGTTGTCTACGACGGTCGCATTCGCATCACCGACGTCGACATCGTCGTGGCCGACGTGACCGCCCAGGTCCGCGCCGGTGCGCGCCACGTCACGTTTGGCGATCCCGACTTCTTCAACGGCATCCACCACGCGCGGCGGGTCGTCGATGCCGTACACGCCGCCCACCCCGACATCACGTTCGATTGCACGGTGAAGGTCGAACACATCCTGCGCCACGAGGAGATGTGGCCGTGGATGGCGGAACACCGTTGTCTGTTCGTGATCAGCGCGTTCGAGTCGGTGAACGACGCCATCCTGGACGAGCTCGACAAGGGCCACACTGCGGCCGACGGCGCGCGGGCGATCGCGATCCTGCGCGCCGCGGGCATCGAGCCCCGACCCACGTGGTTGCCGTTCGCGCCGTGGTCCACCGTCGACGACATCCGCGCCATGCTCGAGTTCGTGGCCGACCATGCGTTGATCGGCAACGTCGATCCGGTGCAGTTTTCGATTCGGTTGCTCGTGCCGCAGGGGTCGTTGCTGCTCGGTCGTGTCAACGACCTCGGCGAGTGGAACCCCGCCGCCCTCTCGTACCCGTGGACGTCTCCGGTCGACGAGTTACAACACGAGTTCGCCGCGGTCGTCGAGGCCGGCACGGAGGAACCCGCGGGCGTGGTGTTCAACCAGTTGCGCGCGCTCGTCGCGCTCGCACCCGTCGACGTCGCTCATGTGCGCGAGGCACCGCGCCTCTCCGAATCCTGGTTCTGCTGCGCCGAACCCACCACCCTGCAACTCCGCTCGATCTGACGCGTCCGCGGACGCGTGACACCGGCCAACTGACGAGAGGCCGCCTCCCCCGGGAACTCGCCAGCTGAGTCCCAAGCGCCGGTCGACCGACGCCGCAAGCTGGGAATTCCCGCTAGGGATACAGCCGTATACCCAAGCGGAATTCCCGAAAACGCAGATCGGCGCGGGAGGACGCTCGCTGCAATTCCCGCGAACGGCCCGGCTCTCCAGGCATGGGAGCCACAGAACCTCACAGTCACGTCATCTGATGTCGGATCCTTGACGTTCGAACGATTGGCAGGATCTGACACGTTCCGTGGAACGCCGAACGCAGACTCACACCGCGATGTCTAGGCGAGACGGGCAGCGGCGAAGGTCAGCCCCAGGGTTGACACGATCGTCGGGATCAACAGCAACATGAGACGGTTGGTCTCCGCGTGTAGGCGTGCTTCGAACGGCAGACCGATGCGCTCCTCGATCGTCACCATCTCCTGGCGGATCGCGCCAATGTCCGTTCGGAGTACCTCGAGGTCATGCGTGCGGGCAACATCGGCCCAACCCGTCGGCGGCAGGTGGGCCATCAGCGCGTCCGCCACCGGCGCGCCCAAGACAGCTTCGAGGCCGTGTACATCTCGTGGCGCGTGCGTTCATCAATCGACATCGTAAACCTCCACTGAGTCCGTGATCCCGAGGGAAGTGGAGGGAAGGTGCCCATCGTCGCACATGGGTGTGACCATTCCGATCGACGCCGCGTTCACGCATACACCCGTGCGGAGCTGGGGGGATCAGGCCGAGCGGGTCTCTCAGAGTCGGTGTGCGGGCGTCGCGGAGTCGACCTCCGTCCGGTTCGACTCCGCGACGGCTGCGACTCCCTGCACCTGGATGTGCGTGGCCGCAGCCGTCGGAACTGCAACCGCGGCGTCCGGCTCGCCTTCGATATTGAGATGGGGCAGCACGCGGTCCAACCACTTCGGCAACCACCAGGCCGCGTCACCGAGGTAGCGCATGACTGCCGGTACCAGGAGTAACCGGACGACGGTGGCATCGATGAACACCGCGGCCGCCATGCCAACGCCCATCATCTTCACCGTCGGATTCGGGTTGATGACGAAGCCCAAGAACACCGCGATCATGATCCCCGCGGCTGCAGTAATCACCCGTGCGGTCTTGGCGACACCGACCGCGACGGCCTCACGGGCATCACCCAGTCGGAGGTACTCCTCGCGGATCCGCGAGAGCAGGAACACTTCGTAGTCCATCGAGAGCCCGAAGAGGATCGCGAACATCATCAGCGGAATGAACGCGACGATCGGAATGGCTTGATGGACACCGATCAGCTCGCGCCCCCAACCCCACTGGAACACCGCCACGATCACGCCGTAGGCCGCGCCGATCGACAGCAGGTTCATCGCCGCGGCCTTGAGCGGCACGAGGACCGAACGGAACACGAGCATCAGGAGCAGGAAGGAGCCG
>JANYLF010000011.1 GCA_025357995.1 Acidimicrobiia bacterium
CTCCAAGTCCAGGAGCGACGCCAGATCGTTGACCGGATGAATCAAGACACTCACGAAGAAGACCTCAGTCGGCGGACTCCGGGGATGCGGAGGCTACGGGTTGAGCTGCGACGCAACGAGATCGGCGTAGCGAATCTGGCCGTCGGGGTTGAGGTGGATGTGATCGCCGTAGAAGTACTCGGGGTGCAGCGAGCCTTCGCCGTTCCAGTTGACGAGCACTGCGTTGCCGAACTGCGGCACCCACTGCTGGATCACGTCGTTGTCGCCGGCTTCCCACGAACGCGGCACCTTGACGTTGAGGAAGATCACGCGCTGTCGATCAGCGAGCAGGATCTTGAGCGCTTCCATTTGCTCCTTGACGATCCGCCCGTTCGTGCCGAGATGGATGATGACGACCGGACTCAACTGACCCGAGTCCTTCAACGCGCGGATGATGTCGATCGCCGTACCGAACTGTCGGCTGATCGTGGCGTCCACGTGAATGCCGGGGATCTTCTGTTGCAACGCGTTCTGCGCGCCCTTCATCACCGAGTCGCCGATCGCGGTGACGGGCGGCGGTGGCGGTGGGTTCGTCGGCGTGACCACCGGCGGTCCCGGCTTGGTGGTTGTGGTCGTGGGGTCCTTGACCTCCAAGAACTTCAGTCCGGCTTCGATGCGCGCCGGCTGGCCCGATGCCAAGCCCACGCCGGCGAACACCACCGCGACGGACGCAATACCGATGGTCGCGATCGTCCGCTGCCACATGAGTATTCGGTCTTCGCCCGTCGCACCTCGTTGCCCGCGGAACCATCGACCGAGACCACCGTGGCGGACCGGTTCTTCGACGAATCGGTACGACAGCTCGGCCGCGGCGATCGTGAGCGCGAACCGCATCACCACGTTGGCGAAACCCGTGACGGGCGTGTCTTCTCCGGGGCGCGTGATCATAAAGATCGGCCAATGCCAGAGGTAGATCCCGTAGGACCGCTCACCGATCCACCGCAGGAGTGGGAGTGCGAGCACCCCTGACCCCAGGCGTGATCCGGGGTGGACGGCGATGGCGATCACGAGCGCGGCGAGGAGCGCGACCGCGAAGAATCCGCCGCGGAACAACACGTTCGACTGGTAGTGCGCGGTGAGGAAGACGAGGACGAGTCCGGCGAGTGCGGCGGCGCCGATCGCGTCGAGGAGCACACGACTTTCGCGGGGGATGTCCGCGTGGAGGCGCGACGGCGACCACACCATGGCGAGCGCAGCACCGATCAACATTGTGAAGATGCGCGTGTCCGTGCCGAAATACACACGCGACGGGTCGACGATCGTGAAGTCGTGCGGAAAGGAGAGGAGGAGCATCGTCGAGAGCGACAACGCGATGCCCGCGCCGACCGCGATCAGCATCGGGAGCCGGCGTCCCTTCCACACCTTGAGCATCCCGACGAGGAGCAGCGGCCACACGAGATAGAACTGCTCTTCCACTGCCAGCGACCACAGATGGCGGAGCAGCGGCGGCCTACCTTGCGCGGCCACATACGACTGGTGTTGCAAGATCTGCCACCAGTTCGTGACGTAGCCGAGCGCCGCCATGACATCGGCCCGCAGGACGCGGATCTCGTCGGGCAGGAAGATGATGGTGAAAAGCGACACGGAGACGAGGAGCAGTCCCAAGGCTGGGAGCAGGCGCCGGGCGCGTCGGAGGTAAAACTGCCCGACGTTTACCCGTCCGCGGCTGCGTTGCTCGGCCAACAGCAACGACGTGATGAGGTAACCACTGATCACGAAGAACACGTCGACGCCGAGGAATCCGCCGGGCATCCAGCTCACGTCCGCGTGATAGAGCAGGACGGCGGTCACGCTGAGCGCGCGGAGACCGTCGAGACCGGGCACGTAGCGCAGCCGAGTGCTCGCGGGCGCGTCCAACGATGGCTCGCGCTCGGCGAGCTGATCGTCGGCGTCGGGGCGCGCCAAGGAACGACGGGGGACCGTCTGCATTGTTCGTATTCTCCCTCACCGGAGTGAGCCGGACGTGTACAAGACCCGTATTCGTTGTGGTTCTACGATCCGCCGGTGCACACCGTTGGTTACGAACCCGTGGTCGACACGATTCGCGACCTGATCGGCTCGGTGCGCGGACCCGTCGTGGTGGTCGGAATCGGTGGTCCGGTGTGTGTGGGCAAGACCACCACGAGCGAACGGGTGCGATCGATGCTCGATCCGATCGCGACCGAAATTGTGACGACCGACGGATTTCTCCTGCCCGCCGCGGAGTTGGATCGGCGCGGACTCACGATGCGAAAAGGGTTTCCGGAGTCCTACGACGAACCCGCGATTCGGACGTTTCTCACCGACGTGCGGGCCGGCGCGGCGGGGGTGACGGTTCCGGTGTATTCCCACGAGATCTACGACGTCGTTCCGGGCGCGGCGCATGGCCTCAGCGATGCGGCCGTGGTGATCGTGGAGGGAGTGAATGCGCTCCGGTTCAGCGATCAGCTCGATCTCGCCGTGTACATCGACGCGCCGGAGCCCGTGATCGAGGGCTGGTACATCGAGCGGTTCCTCCATCTGTGCGCGGTGGCCGCGCCCGACACGTTCTACGCGAACTTCTCGGGACTCGACGAAGACGGCCGACGGGTGATGGCGCATCAGGTCTGGGGCGCGGTCAACCGGCTGAACCTCGAGGAGTACATCGCGCCCACGCGCGCGTACGCGGGGGTGGTCGTGGAGAAGGGCGTCGATCATTCGGTCGTGCGAGTGCGGTTTGCCGGGCACCACGCGTGAACGAGACCGCGCGCGTCGTCACGTGGAATCGAGCCGCGGCCGTCGAGCTGCGATCGGGCAACACGACTGCGGTCGTGGTTCCGGAGTTGGGCATGTTGGTCGCGTCGTTCGTCGTCGACGGGTTCGATGTGATCGCGCGGCCCGGAGGACTCGCGGCGTACCGCGTCGGGCACACGACCGCGGTGCCGATCCTTTACCCGTGGGCCAACCGCTTGTCGCGGCGCGCGTACCGCGCGGCCGGCACCGACGCATCGCTGCGCGGACTCGCGTTGCACACCGATGCCAACGGGCTGCCGATCCACGGGACGATGACGGCCCGGCCGGATTGGGAGGTCACCGGGCTCGGTCGCGGTCGGGTACGCGCGCGGTTCGATTTTGGTGCGCACCCCGATCTGTTGGCGTCGTTTCCGTTCCCGCACGAGCTGGAAGTGAATGTGAGCGTGGCGACGGCGCGGCTGCGCGTCGCGACCACCGTGCGGGCTTCGAGCGGAGTCTCGGTTCCGGTCGCGTTCGGCTGGCATCCGTATTGGCGGTTGCCAGGCGCGCGCGACTCCTGGTCGGTCGCGCTCCCGGACGTGGTGCACGCGCGGCTCGACCGCCGCGGCATCCCGACTGGGAAGGTCGACCGCCAATCGGCAAGCACATCTGTACTTGTGGGTCGGGAGTTCGACGATCTCTACGGCTTGCCGGGCCGGCGTTCGGTCGGCTTGGTCGGGCGCGGGCGTGAGCTCCGACTGGCCTTCGACGCGGGTTACCGGTACCTCCAGGTCTACGCGCCGGGCGTCGGCGAGTTCTGTTGCCTCGAGCCGATGACCGCGCCCACGAACGCGTTGGTCACCGGCGACCATCCGGTCGTTCCCGCGGGCGGCGCATTCTCGGCTGCGTTCTCTGCGACCGTGCGCGCAGGCTGACGAATGGGTACGCGATTGATCCCGCTTGCCGCGCCGGGCGAGTTGCGCGCCACGCTGTCGCCGCTCGGGCGCGGTCCGCACGATCCGTGCATCGCGCTCGCGGCCCACGAGGTGTGGCGCGCGACCCATACTCCCGATGGTCCGGCCACGCAGCACCTCTCGATGGTCGACGGCGGCGTGGGAGTGGAGGCCTTCGGACCCGGTGCCGAATGGTTGACCGAGCGCGCTGCCGCGTTGGTGGGTGCGGACGACAACGGCGCGGAGTTTGCGACCTCCGACTCGCGCATTGCGCTCTTGCATCGCCGGTATCCGGGCTTGCGGATGACGATCGCCGGTAACCCGATCGAGTTGATGGTGCCCACGATCCTGGAGCAGAAGGTGACGTCGGTCGAGGCGCACCGCGCGTACGGGCGGCTGGTGCGTGCGCACGGCACGCGTGCGCCCGGGCCGCGCGAGCTGCTGCTCCCGCCGACGGCCGCCGAGCTGGTCGCGTTGCCCTCGTTCGCGTGGCACGCCTGTGGAGTGGAGCGGCGGCGGGCGGAGATAATCCGCGAAGTCTGCCGCCGCGCGTCGTCGATCGAACGCGTCGCCGAGGGTGGATCGGCCGTGTTCCAGGATGCGATCACGTCGATTCCGGGGATCGGAGTCTGGACCGCGACCGCCGTCGCGCAACTGGCGTTCGGTGACGCCGACGCCGTGCTGGTCGGCGACTTTCATCTGCCCGCGTTCGTGGCTTGGAATCTCGTCGGCGAGCGCGAGGCCGACGACGCGCGAATGCTCGAACTGCTCGAGCCCTTCCGGCCGCACCGAGCGCGCGTGGTTGCACTGCTCGGCCGGGAGGGTGCGCATCCGCCGCGCCGCGCGCCCAAGCGCGCCCTCCGAGACATCCGCCGCATCTGAGGGCAAAGTCCAGGGGTCGGGAGAAGGACCCCACTACGATCTGGCGTCGTGCCGCCCGTCGCCTTCTTCGGACCCGCGGGCACGTTCGCGGAAGAAGCGCTCCTCACCCAGCCCGATTTGGCGGCCGGCGCGCGGGTGCCGATCGCCTCGATCCCCGACGTGATCGCCGCGATCGACGCCGAGGAATACGAGCTCGGTGTCGTGCCGATCGAGAACTCGATCGAGGGCTCGGTGTCCGTCACGCTCGACACACTCGCGTTCGAGAGCGAGCTGCTAATCCAGCGCGAGATCGATCTGCCGATCTCGATGGGATTGTTCGTGAAGCCTGGCACGAAGCTCGGCGACATTCGTCAGGTGCTGTCGTTTCCGATTGCGGCGGCGCAGTGCCGCGGGTATCTCAAGAGCAAGCTTCCGAACGCTGCGTTCGTCGCCGCGAACTCGACCGCCGACGCCGCCGCCACGGTGGCCCGATCGAAGCGGACCGACCAGGCGGCGATCGGGAACTCGCTGGCCGCGCGACTCCACGGGCTGAAGGTGCTCGCGCACGACATCGAGGATCATCCCGAGAATCAAACGCGCTTCGTGGTGGTCGGTCACGGAATCCCCGCCCCGACCGGACACGACAAGACCACGATCGTGTGCTTCCAACGCGCGGATCGTCCGGGCTCGTTGCTCGCGATGCTTCAAGAGTTCGCGGCGCGGCGAATCAACCTCACGAAGCTCGAGTCGCGCCCCACGAAGAAGAGTCTCGGCGACTACTGCTTCTTCATCGACATCGAAGGTCACATCAACGACGAGCTCGTCGCCGATTGCCTGCGCACCCTCGCGGCCAAGGTCGCGCACGTGAAGTACCTCGGCTCGTATCCCGTCGCGGGACTCGACGGCCCGGCGCGCCGGACCGTGGCCACGAAGGCGTGGCGCGATGCCGACAAGTGGTTGGCCGAGTTGCGCGTGCAAGTTCGAGAGGCGTGAGCCGTCGATGATCGACCTGAGGCGGCTTCGGGACGAGCCCGACTACCGCGCCGGGATCGAACGCAAGCGCGTGCGTCCGGGTCTGATCGACGATGTGATCGCCGCCGACGCGCTGCACCGCGCGCTGCTGACCGAAGTCGAGGAGTTGCGAGCTCGTCAGAACGCGGCATCGAAGGAGATTGGACGGGCCGCACCGCAAGAACGGCCGACGAAGATCGCCGCGGCGGGCGCACTCAAGGAAGCACTCGCCGCGCGTGAACCCGAGCTCGCGAACGCGGAATCGATCCTGCGTGAGCTTGCGCTGGGGGTTCCGAACCCGGCCGATCCTTCGGTCCCCGATGGTGGCGAAGACGAAGGCGATGTCATCCGCACAGTCGGTGACACCGGCCCGGCGCCCGCACTCGACCACGCGGAGTTCGCGGAGGCGATGGGCTGGGTCGACAGTGAGCGTGGCGCCGAAGTGGGCGGGTCGCGGTTCGCGTACGTGATGCGCGAGGCGGTGCTGCTCGAGTTCGCGTTGGTGCAGTGGGTCTTCGGTCTGCTCGTCCGTGAGGGGTTCGCGCCGGTTTCCCCACCGGTGATGGTGCGCGAGCACGTGATGGAAGAGGCCGGCTTCTTCCCGACCGATCGCAGCCAGGTCTACGACCTGCCGGAGGACGAACTGTTCCTCGTGGGCACGAGCGAGGTTCCGCTCTCCGCGCTCCACCGCGGCGACCTGCTCGACCGCGCGGCGATGCCGTTGCGCTACGCGGGTTTCTCCACCAACTTCCGACGCGAAGCCGGCACGTACGGGAAGGACACGCGCGGCATCTTCCGCGTGCACCAATTCGACAAGGTGGAGATGTTCGCGTTCGTGCCGCCGGATCAATCCGACGCGGAGCACGAGCGCATCCTCGCGATCGAGGAACAGATCATCGGTGGACTGGGGCTGCCCTACCGTGTGGTGGACATCGCGGCCGGCGATCTCGGTGCGGCGGCGGCGAAGAAGTTCGACATCGAGGTCTGGCTGCCGTCGGAGGGTCGTTACCGCGAAGCGACGAGTTGCTCCAACTATCGTGAGTTCTCCGCCCGCCGTCTGCGGACGCGCGTGCGGACCGATTCCGGCACCGAGCTTGTGCACACCCTCAACGGCACCGGGTGCGCGATCAGCCGGACACTCGTCTACCTGTTCGAGCACTACCAGCAAGCCGACGGTTCCTTCTCCGTCCCCGAGGTCCTCCAACCCATCACCGGCTTCACCACCGTCCCCGCCCCTGACCGCCGGTAGCCTGGCATTGTGGCCAGCCTCGGAACCAACGATCCCTGCTGGTGCGGGAGTGGCATCAAGTACAAGAAGTGCCATCGGCTACGGGATCAGCCGGTGCGGGCGGGAATGCTCGGACCACGACGTGAGGTGCCGCCGGAGATCGAGCGGCCGCCGTACCTTGAAACCGACGGATGGCCCCGCGGCCGCGACGAACCGCTCGTCAAGCCGTCCGAGATCATCGCCGCGATGCACCCCGCGGGTATCGCCGCGGGTGAGGTGCTCGACGCGGTCGGTGCCGCGGTCGCGCCGGGTGTGACGACCGACTTCCTTGACGAAGTCGCGCACAACGCGTACATCGAACGCGGCGGCTACCCGAGCACGCTCGGATACAAGGGGTACGAGAAGTCGGTCTGCACGTCGGTGAACGAAGTGATCTGTCATGGAATCCCGGACGACCGACCGCTCCGCGATGGCGAGATTGTGAACGTCGACGTCACGATCTTTCTCGGTGGTGTGCACGGCGATACCAACGCGACGTTCGCCGTCGGCGAGATCGATCCGCGCTCGACCGAGTTGATTCGCGTGACGAAGGAGTCGCTCTATAGCGGCATCGGCGAGGTGAAGCCCGGCGCGCCGGTGTGGGCGATCGGGCGCGCAATCCAACAGCACGCGGAGTCACACGGGTTCGGTGTGGTGCGCAGCTTCTGTGGTCACGCAATCGGGCGCGAGTTCCACGGCGGTTTGTCGATTCCCCACTACGAGGAACGGGCGGCGTCGATGCTGCTCGAAGCCGGGATGACGTTCACGATCGAACCGATGATCACGATGGGTTCGTACCGCGAGCGGTTGTGGTCCGACGGTTGGACCGCGGTCACGAGCGACGGCCTGCGCACCGCGCAGTTTGAGCACACGATCGTGGTGACCGATGACGGCGCGGAGATCCTGACTCCCTCCGTGGTGCTTCCCCTGTCGCTCCCGGTCTGACGCGAAGTCCGCGATACCGTTGCAGCAGCCCGGGAGGGGTGCCGGAGTGGACGAACGGGACGGTCTTGAAAACCGTTG
>JANYLF010000031.1 GCA_025357995.1 Acidimicrobiia bacterium
GTTAGAGTCAGGGAACCGACTTTGTCGCCAGTTCCGGGGGGTTCGCAGATGCGTGGTCGTGGTCGAATCAAGGTGCTCGGCGCACTGCTTTCATTGGCTCTGGTGGCCGCGGCGTGCGGGAACGCGTCGTCGTCTCCGGCCAAGGCCGTGAAGAAGGACACGAGTACGAACGCGACCGTCGATCAGCCCGGCGTGACCAAGGACACCATCACGGTGGGTGGCGTCACGTCGATCACGAACGCGCTCAACGCGCCGTACGGCGACATCTACAAGGGCGTGAAGGCCTACTTCGCGATGCAGAACGCGCAGGGCGGGATCTACGGCCGGAAGCTCAAGCTCGCTACTCCTCGCGACGACCAAATGGTGAACAACCTCAAGGAGACGCAAGGCCTGCTCACTCAGGACAACGTCTTCGCGGCCGTGGGCCTGGCGACGATCTTCGACTTCAGCGGCGCCGCGGAGCTGGAGAAGGCCGGGATCCCGGCATTCGGCTGGAACATCAACGCCGAGTGGAACAAGCCGAATTTGTTCGGCAACGCGGGAGCGCTGTGTCTCGGCTGCGACGGGGTCGAACTCCCATGGATGGCCAAGCAGCTCCACAAGACCACGATCGGCGTGCTGGCGTACAACGTCGCCGACTCCAAGTCCTGCGCCCAGGGTGTGCAGAAGTCGTTCGCCAAGTATCCCACGGCGAAGATCGGGTTCTACACCGACAGCCTCTCCTTCGGAGCGGCCGACTTCACCGTGGAGGTCGGCAAGATGAAGGATGCCGGCGTCGATTTCATCACGACGTGTATGGACTCGAACGGCGTACTGGCGATCGCGAAAGAGGCCCGCAAGCAGAACCTCAGCGCGATCCAGTACGTGCCGAATGGCTACGACCAGGCGTTCATGAAGGTCAACGGGCCGTTCTTCGAAGGTTCGATCGTGCGCGTGCCGTTTGTGCCGTTCGAGACAAAGCCAGCGCCTCCGGGGCTGACCGAGTACCTCAAGTGGATGAGCAAGCAGGGCTTTACGCCGAACGAGTACACGACGTACGGCTGGATCAACGCCGCGATGCTCGTCGAAGGTTTGCAGGGCGCCGGTCCGAACTTCACCCAGCAGAAAGTCGTCGACGCGCTGAACAAGTTGAAGAACGACACCGGTGGCGGTCTGCTCGATGGGATCGACTGGACGACGCAGCACACGGAGACGCGTCCACCGGAGAGTTGCGCGGCGTACGTGAAGGTTGTCGGAACGAAGTTCGTGCCGGTTTTCGTGCCCAAGGGCAAGACCTTCCTGTGCTTCAAACGCGATGCCGGTGTCGACGTCCCGCCCACATACAAGTAAGCGTCGGTTCGATCGCGGCCTGACGTCGTGACGGAGTTCTTCACCTACGTCATCCAAGGGATTCCGTACGGCTGCGTCTTCGCGCTGGTCGCGGTCGGGCTGGTCCTCACGTACAAGACGAGCGGGGTCTTCAACCTGGCCTTCGGCGCACAGGCGTTTGTGGCCGCCGCGGTCTACTACGACGTCCACGTACGCCACGGGTGGTCGCGGTGGCCGGCGCTCGCGTTCGTCGTGTTGGTGTTGTCGCCCGCGTTGGGTCTCCTGCTCGACGTCGCGATCTTCCGTCATCTCCGGACCGCGTCCCCGATCGCGAAGTTGGTGGCGTCGCTCGGTCTGCTCGTCGCCGTGCCGCAGATCGTGTCGATCTGGCTCGGCCAGTCGTCCACGTTCGGTGTCGTCGGTATCTGGTGGGACGACAACGCGCTGTACCACTTCGGCAAGTTCGTGCTCGACGGCAGACAGATGGCGATCATCGTCAGCACGGTCGTGGCAGTGACGTTGCTCGGGTTTCTGTTCCGATTCGCGCCGATTGGACTGCGGATGCGCGCGGTCGTGGAGAGTCCACGGATGACCGAACTCGCGGGAGTTGATTCCGATCGAGTCTCCGCGTTCTCGTGGATGCTCTCGAGCCTGTTCGCAGGACTCGCGGGCGTGCTGCTCGCTCCGTTGTACGCGTCGCTGGCATCGCAGAACTTCTCCACATTGCTCATCGCCGCAATCGCGGCCGCCGCGTTTGCACGGTTGACGAGCATTCCGCTCGCACTGGTCGGTGGCCTGCTCTTAGGTATCACCCAGGCGTTGCTTTCGGGGTATCTCCCGCCGGCGAGTGTGATCGCCCAGAACCTCAAGCCGTCACTGCCGTTCGCGGCGCTGTTCCTGCTGCTCTTGTTCTGGCCGGGGTTGCGATCCGCGGTGCAGAACAAGGATCCGTTGAGTGGAGTGGACCCACCGCCGAGCCCGCCGGTCGCCGAGTCGCGCGGCGAGTTCCTGACCAAAACGACTCGCGTATTCGGCACCGTCGTCGTGGCGGGTGCACTGCTCTGGTTGCTCACCTCCGCGACTTCCTATTGGATCGGTATCGCGACCACCGCTGTCGTGCTCTCGGTGATCTTCCTCTCGATCACCGTCATCACCGGGATGGCTGGTCAGGTGTCGTTGTGCCAAGCGACCTTCGCCGGCGTCGGAGCGTTCTCGACCGCCCAGATCGTCAAGGTGTTCGGGCTTTCGGTACTGCCGACTTTGCTCATCGGCGCCTTCGTCGCAGCCGCGGTCGGTGCACTGCTCGCGGTTCCGATGTTGCGTCTCGGTGGCATCTTCCTCTCGCTGGGTACGCTCGCCTTCGCGGTCATGTTCGACACGCTCCTCGCCCCACTCGGCTGGGTGAGTGGCGGTGCTCACCCGGTGCGGGTGCCACGGCCGATCGGATTCGTCGACGATCGATCGTTCCTGATCTTGTGTGTGGTGATCCTCGTGATCGCATCGATCTTCGTCATCTTCATTCGACGTGGCACCACGGGGCGGTTCCTCCACGCGCTGCGTGGGAGTGAGACCGCGTCCCGTTCGATCGGGATCAATCCGACACGCGTGCGAATCCTTGCCTTCGCGGTGTCCGCTGGGCTCGCCGGGCTCGGCGGCGGCCTGCTCGCGGTGCAGAAGAACATCGCGACGAAGGAAGACTTCGGCTACTTCCTGAGCCTCTTCTTCGTCGTGCTCGTCGTGACACTGATGCCGAGCACGGTTGAAGGCGCGATCAACGCCGGTGTCGGCTTTGCGCTCGTGCCGGAGGTGTTGAAGCTCGTCGGCGTCTCGGTGTCGTGGGAGTTCGTGCTGTTCGGTCTCGGCGCGATCACCTACGCGCGCCACCCCGAGGGCGTGCTCGAGTTCCAGAAGCGCAAGTCACTCGCGGCGATCGAGAAACGCCTGCCGGCGCGGTGGCGCGGGCCCGGTGTGGACCCCACAGTGCTGCCGGCAGGGAGTGCGGACTGATGGCCCTCCTCGACGCGGTCGACGTGACCAAGCGCTTCTCGGGCATTACGGCGCTCGACGCCGTGTCGATGCGGGTGGACGACGGCGAGTCGGTTGGACTCATCGGTCCCAACGGCGCGGGCAAGACGACGTTCTTCAACTGCCTGCTCGGCCTTCTCCGCCCCGAGAGCGGTTCGGTGACCTTTGCGGGGAGGAACCTCACGCGAGCGCCGGTCTACCGGCGGGCGAGGGCCGGCCTCGGCCGCACGTTCCAGCGGATGGAGCTCTTCGCGGGGATGACGGTGCGCGATCACTTGCTCGTCGCCGAACGCTCCCGCTTGGGAACCGGACGATTCTGGAAGGACGTGCTCAACCTTGCGGCGCCCTCGGCCGACGAACGGGCGCGCGCGGACGCGACGCTGGAGTTGCTTGCGCTTCGCGATGTCGCCGACGCCCCGATCGAGGCACTCTCGCTGGGACGTGGTCGCTTGGTCGAGGTGGGTCGCGCGCTCATGACCGAACCGAAGTTGTTGTTGCTCGACGAGCCGTCCTCGGGTCTCGACGCGGCGGAGACCGCCGCGCTCGCGGCCACGTTGCGCGCGGTGCAAGCAGAGCGGGGAACTGCGGTATTGCTCGTGGAGCACGACGTGGAGTTCGTCCGCAGCTTCTCGGACCGCCTGTACGTCCTCGACTTCGGGACGTTGATCGCGACCGGCCCCACGGCCGAAGTCCTCGGTTCCGACGAAGTGCGCCGCGCCTACCTCGGGGAGACAGTGTGAGCGAGGCCCCAACCACGGAGACGCCGCCACCCGGGCTCGATACTGCGGCCCCTCTGCTCGAGTTCCGTACCGTCGACGCGTCGTACGGTCCATTCCGAGCGCTCTTCGACGTGTCGCTCGCGGTGCGCCCGGGCGCGGTCACCGCGTTGCTCGGTGCCAACGGTGCGGGCAAGACCACCGTGGCGCGCGTCGCAACGGGCTTGGTCCGCCCGACCAAAGGCGAGGTCTGGTTCGACGGTGGGCGCATCGACACCCTCCGTCCGTACCGCATCGCGCGGGCCGGGATGGTGCACGCGCCGGAGGGCCGGTCGGTGTTCGCGTCGTTGACGGTGCGCGAGAACCTCGAGCTCGGGTTCCGGCGTGACCTCGGCGCGAGCGGTGTGAACGCGGCGCTCGATCGTGCGTACGAACTCTTCCCGCGCATGGGTGAACGCTCGAAGCAGATCGCGGGAACGCTCTCCGGCGGCGAACAACGCATGCTGTCGCTCGCCCGCGTGATGGTGCACCCACCGAAGCTCCTGGTGGCCGACGAGCTCTCGCTCGGCCTCGCGCCCATCGTGGTCGATGAGGTGTACCGCAACCTTGCGGCGATCCGCGACGCCGGAACCGCGATCCTGCTCGTCGAGCAATACGTGGGTCACGCGCTGGCCATCGCGGACGATGTCGTGGTGCTCACCCACGGCAGCGTGGCGTATTCGGGTCCGGCCACCGACCTCGACGACATCGCCCAATATTTGCTCTGAGCCTTGTTCGACTCCTGGTTCGTCTGTCGATCTGGTGTCAGAGCAAACCTGACGTGAGCGTCATACGATGCGGGCGCGGTGCCGGGGGGCACTGCATTTGAGGGGGTTCGCCATGGTCGTCCACCGTCGGGGAACGTGGAGGTCACTCGCGCTCGTGAGCGCGGCGCTTGGCATGTTCGCCGTCACCGCGTGCACCGGCGCCGACAGTGGCAGCGGCGGAGGCAAGTTCCTGCGGTACGGCTACGACCTTTCCGCGCAGTTCACCAACACGTTCGACCCGGCGAAGTCGACGGGCGACTGCGACCAGGTCGTCACCCATTTCATCTACGACTCGCTGCTCCGACGCGACGAGAACACCGGCGCGCCGATGCCGGGACTGGCCAAGAGTTGGACCGTGAGCGGAACCAAGAAGCGGTCGATCACGTTCAAGCTCCGTGACGACGTCGTGTTCTCCGACGGCACGAAGATGGACGCCGCCTCGGTGAAGGCGAGCCTCCTGCACAACAGGAAGAACTCGCAGCTCACCACGCTGACGACGCATATGGATTCCGTCGACGTGGTCGATCCGCTCACGGTGCGGGTGAACATGAAGGACGACCAATCGACACCGTTCCTGTACGTGATGGGTCTGAGTAGAGACGGGATGATCGAGTCGCCGAAGGCGCTCGACACGCTTGACAAGCATCCGGTGGGATCCGGACCGTTCATGCTCAAGACCGCCACGCCCGGCGAAGGCATCGTCCTCGTGAAGAACCCGAAGTACTGGGACAAGGGCAAGTACAACCTTGACGGGATCAATTTCCTGCAGGCGTCGACGGGTCCGCCCGCGGTCGCTTCGTTCAAGGCGGGTGACCTCGATCTGGTGCGCTTCGAGGCGGAATCGCTCCCGACCCTGCGCAAGGACTCGAGCGCGACCGTCGTCACGAAGAAGACCGAGGCGTTCCTGCGCCTCGAGTTCCGACTCGGCTTCAACGGCGGGAAGACCACGCCGTTCGCGAACACATTGGTGCGCCAGGCGATCTTGTACGCGATCGACCGCAAGAAGATCAACGATGTCGTGCAGTTGGGTGAGGGCGAGGTAGCGAGCCAACCGCTACCGAAGAGTTCGCCCGGCTACAACCCGACGCTCGCGGATCTGTATCCCTTCAACCCGACCCACGCAAAGGAACTCCTCACGCAAGCGGGATATCCGAACGGCTTCACGTTCACGATGGTGATTCCCGGGCCGGGCATCCAGAGCATGCAGAGCCAGGGAGAGCTGATCCAGTACATGCTCAAGCAGATCGGGATCACGGCCAATATCAAGCCCGTGGCCGGCAACGACATCGCGACGAACTACTACATCAACGCGGCCGGTGAAGGGTTCGCCGCGGCGCAGCTGGCGTCGAGCTTCTACCCGGGCGCGTACTACGACGAGTTCGGCAAGTTCCAGTACGTCCCCACGTTCAACCATTCCGAGCGCCAGGACATCACCGACCTCACATTGCAGGCGCAGGGCGCCGAGAATCCGGCCGACACCGCGCGCCTCACTCAACAGGCCGCGAAGATCACGATGGACGACGCGCTCGAGGCTCCGATCGCGTTCATGCCGCAGTTCCTAGCGGCGTCGAAGGACCGCGTCGGTGGCACGATCGGAGGTCAGCGCAACATTTGCGATCCCCCTGACTTGTCCGGTGTCCGGATGAAGGCGGGCGGCTAGCGGCGGAGGAGGAGGCCGTCGATGGTTGCCTACATTGCGCGTCGCATCGCGGCCTTGGTGCCGTTGCTGGTGATCGTCTCGTTCATCGTCTTCTCCTTGTCGCAGCTCCTCCCCGGCGATCCCGCGCGCGTGTTGGCCGGCGGGCAGAAGGCCACTCCGGCCGGCATCGCCAAGGCGCGCGACGATCTCCATCTCGACAAGCCCTTCGTCGAGCAATACGCGATCTGGCTCGGAGACGTGGTGCACGGCGACCTCGGCACTTCGTTCTTCGATCACGAGACCGTCTCGCAATCCATCAAGCAGCGGTTCCCCATCACCTTGTCGTTGGCGCTCGGAGCCA
>JANYLF010000133.1 GCA_025357995.1 Acidimicrobiia bacterium
CAACGCCGTCACCATCTGGAACGCGCTGCACGCGGCTTGAGCTTGTTCATCTGCTGTTCGCTTGCGCGGGCACCTCATATTGGCCATCATCGATATGTGGTCGACGAATCAGCAATGGAAAAAATGGTGGCTCAGATCGCACCGTCCTGCGAGGGTGTGTTCGCACACGCGGAAGGTCTGAGGACCAAGGATCGCCCCGAGTCCTGTTCGTCTGTGTGCATAACGCCGGATGCTCCCAGATGGCCGCTGGCCTGCTCGACTGGCGATCGGAGGGTCGCGTCCACGTCAGATCTGCCGGTAGCGATCCCGTCGCGAGCATCAACCCGGCGGTTTTGGAAGTGATGGCCGAGATCGGTCTCGATCTGACCCGGGAGTTTCCCAAGCCCCTGACCGATGAAGTGGTCCGCGCGGCTGACGTCGTGATCACGATGGGCTGCGGCGACGCGTGCCCGATCTATCCGGGCAAGCGTTACCTGGACTGGGATCTGACCGATCCTGCCGGCCGCTCGGTCGATGAAGTACGCGCCATCCGCGACGAGATCGATCTCCGTGTGCAAGGTCTGCTGGCCGAGTTGGGCATCAAAGCATCACGTTGACCGAACCTTGATCGCCGCCCCGAGGAACGAGCGAGCTACGCAGACGCGGCGGTCGGAGCCAGGTGCGCGTCGTTCCACTCGGACCATTCCGGAGTGAAGTAGCGAAGACGCACCTTCTTGTATTCCTTGATCGACCAGAGCAGCGTGTACTCGTCGACGCCGGTCTCGGAGGCGATCGCTTCGATCGTGGCTTCGCAGTCGCGCGCGCTGCGCCCGTGCACCATCGTGAACACGGTGTACGGCCAGTCGTCGTACGTGGGCCGCCGGTAACAGTGCGACACCGCGGCGAACCCGGCCATCTGCGGTCCGATGGCGTCGAGGTCGTCTTCCGGTACGGCCCACACGCCCATGGCGTTTGCTTTGAACCCGGCGTTGCGGTGGTTCATCACGGCCGCGAACCGTCGCATCAGCTTCCGTTCGGTGAACGACGCGAGGATCGCCAGCAGTTCCGATTCCGAGATGCCGAGCCGCTCGGCTTGGACCGCGAACGGTCGCGGCACGAGTGGGAGATCTTCTTGGCACAACTGAATCGTGGCGACCTCGAGCGGGCTCAGGTCCGGCGCCTCCATATCGACGCGGCGCTCGGGCCGTTCGTGCTCGAGCACCTCGGCCTTGGCATCAGCTGCGGTCTGGCCGGTCATGTCGAGCTTCACGCCGATCTTGTACAACTTGAGCGTGGGCAACTTGCGGGTGACTCGCGCGCCCGACGCGGCATGGAGTTGGTCGAGATGAGCGTCGAAATCCTGGCCCGGCGGAACCGCGAGCGTGTACCAGAGGTTGTAGTCGTGGTTGCGCTTGTAGTTGTGGCTGACGCCCGGGTGTTGGTTGATTACCTCGGCGGCATCGTCGATGCGATCCGCGTCGACCTTCGCGGCGATGAGGGCTGACGTGTAGCCGAGCGCGCGTGTGTCGAAGATCGCGGAGAGTTGCCGGAGGACGCCGGCGTCCTTCACAGCGCGGAGTCGATCGATGACCTGGTCCTCGGTGATTCCGAGTCGCTCCGCAAGCACCGCGTACGGCGCGGCATCGAGTGGGAACGACCATTGGACGGCGTTGAGCAGTTGGGCATCCGCGTCGGTGAGCTCCATCGCCGCAGTCTCGCGCCCGGTCACCGGACGCGCCTCATCCGCGGGCCGACCCCGTGAGAGCCGCCAGTGGCTCCGCAGGCGTAGAAGGCGGTGGCGTGGACCCGGTGGCCGGGGGGATGGCGTTGTCGAGGACCGCGATCAACCGCACCGTTCGCGTGCCGCGCACGACGGTGACCCGCACCCGCTGACCCGCGGTGCGGCGGTGCAGCTCGTAGACCAGTGTCGCGGTGTCCGGCGTGCTGACGGCGTCGATGGCGATCACGCGGTCACCAACCTTGATCCCGGCAGCGTCGCCACTCGCTCCCGCGGTCACGTCGGTCACGCTGGGGCCGGCCGCGCGGGTGTCGGTGGCGCGTACGCCCAACGCACCGTGGCTGGCCCAGCCCTTCCTCGCGAGTTGCGTTGCGACGTTGCTCGCCATGTCGCTCGGCATGGCTGCGCCGCGCGCGGGAGCGGTGGTACCGGCCAGGATGCCCACGATCCTGCCGTGCTCATCAACGAGGGCACCGCCGCGTGCGATATCGGCGAACTCGGTGTTCGTCGTGATCATGCCGGCGTGCGAAGTCCCCCCCGAATCGGTGCTCCACTCGCCGATGGCGGTGACGACTCCGCTCGTGACCCACGGCCCACTCGTTGCGGTGCGGCCGATCGCGGCGATCCAGTCTCCCGCCCGCAAACTTTCGGCGTTCACCAGGCGCGCCGGCGTGATGCTCAGACCGGGGACGTTGAGCAAGACGAGGCCGGTCATCGGGTCACGCCCCACCTCGCGCGCCGCGTGGCGGTGTCCGTTCGCGAGACACACCTCCACGAGCGCACCGCTCCCGACGGTTCCGTCGACGACCGACGTCGTCGTGAGGATCTCGTGGGGGCCGACGGCGATGCCCGATCCCCGGCGTTCGTTTCCGTCCACGGTGGTGATAACCGCGGCAATGCCGGGGATGACCTGCGCGGCCACCCGCGCCGCGTCCGCCATGCCGGAGGGCAGATGGACACCGACCGGACGGGGGTTGTTCGGGTGATCGAAGGCGCCGGCGCCGCCGAGCACTGCGACTGTGGCGACCGCGCCGATCGTCCCGGCTGCGATGGTCAACATCGTGTCACGCCGCCATGTCCGGCGGGCCCCCCCGTCGGACGTGGCGGCGCGCGAACCGGCGGACCGTGTGCCTGCGAACAGCTCCGACGGGTGGATCCACGGGCGGTCGAGCGGATGTGGTGGGGGCCGGATGCCCTCGTCGTCTGGGTCGATCTCCGGCATTTTCGAGATTCTACCGGCGCGACTTCATCCAGAATCCGCGGTCCCTGGGAGCCGCAGGCGTTGTCGTCCCTACAATGGCCGGCGTGGCATCGGCGATCGCACCCGAGGGAATCGATTGGGTCGCGCTCGGACCCGAGCCGCTACCGCTCGATACGGCGAATCGGTGGGCGACCGTTCCGGGTGCGGGCGCGCTCGTGATGTTCCTCGGCATAGTGCGCGACCACGCAGACGGGCGCGATGGCGTGACCGGACTCACGTACGAGGCGTATGGGCCCGAAGCCACGCGCGTAATGGCGGAGATCGTCGCCGCGGCGCGCGTCCGATGGACCGATATCACGCGAGTTGCGCTGTTGCACCGCGTGGGGGATCTCGCGCTCTCCGAAGCATCGGTCGCGGTCGTGGTGTCGAGCCCGCACCGTGGCGTCGCATTCGAAGCGGCGCGGTTCTGCATCGACACGCTCAAGGAGTCGGTCCCGATCTGGAAGCACGAGCATTGGTCGGGCGGCGACGACTGGGGACTCGGCGCTCACGACGTCCGGACGCTCGCGCGAAACGAGGGGACCTGACATGGAGTTCTTGGGGTTGGCATTGGGCGTGATCATTGTGGGCGTGACGATCGTGATGATCCGAAACCGACGGCCCCGCGGGCTGCAGGCGGGGATCGACGAATTCGCGGCTCGCCGAGACGCTCTGGCGCCCGACGGGCCGCCGCGAACACGGAGCCGGCGCGCTGGCTAGAGACCTCGCGATCGACCTCGGCACCGCGAACACGCTCGTGTACGCGCGCGGCCAGGGAATCATCCTCAACGAACCGACCGTGATCGCACTCAACAGTCGGTCGAACGACGTCCTCGCGATGGGTCACGAGGCGTGGCAGATGATCGGTCGCACGCCGGGCTACATCGTCGCGGTGCGACCACTGCGCGGCGGTGCCATCACCGACTACGAAATCACCCAACGAATGATCCGATTGTTGTTCCAACGCGCGGGTGTCTCGCGACTCTCCCGCGCGCGCGTGTTGATCTGCGTGCCGTCGGCGATCACGCACGTGGAGCAGCGGGCCGTGCTCGAAGCCGCGCGCCTCGCCGGTGCCGCCTCCACCTACCTGTTGGAGCAGCCCATGGCTGCGGCCGTCGGCGCGGGACTCCCGATTCACGAGCCGCTCGGCAACATGGTCGTCGACGTCGGCGGCGGAACCACCGAGGTCGCGGTCATCTCGTTGCGGGGAGTGGTTGCGTTGGAAGCGGTGCGCGTCGGCTCGTTCGATATCGACGCCGCGATACAGGCGTATGTGCGCCGCGAATACGGCATCGCCATCGGCGAACGCACCGCGGAGGAGATCAAACTCGCGATCGGCTCCGCGTTCCCCACCCCCGATGAGTTCAAAGCCGAAGTGCGCGGTCGCGATCTCATGAGCGGCCTACCCAAGACGGTGATCCTCACGCCCGAAGAAGTGCGCGAGGCGATCGAAGAGCAGGTCCGGGCTATCTGCGACGCAGTGATCGCGGCCCTGGGCCAGACGCCGCCCGAGCTGGCCCACGACCTGATTCTCCACGGTATCCACCTCGTCGGAGGTGGCGGAATGTTGCGTGGCCTCGACCTGCGGATCGCCCAGGAGACCAAGTTGCCGGTGCACCTCGTCGACGCGCCGCTCGAGTGCGTGGTGCTCGGTGCTGGTCGGTGCGTCGAGATCTTCGATCAGGTCGAAGACATGCTCATGCGCGGCCCCCGCACCTGATCTCCGATTTCTGGCGTCGAACGTGCACGCTCCGGCGTGCACACCGCGCGGCGGAATGTCAGGTGAGATCTTCGGCGGCCTGACGAGTCTGCCAATCGGAGTCGGTGAGCGCGGCGGCAAGGGCGGCGTCCACCTCGGGCCCGTCGAACGGTGCCAGCGCGAGGACGGCGCGCCGACGTACCGACGGTTGGTCCTTGCACGCGGCGAGAATCGCTTCGAGGCCCGAGGCGTCGCCGATCGCGCCGAGTGCCGCGACCGCCGCCTCGCGCACGAGTGCGTCGGAGTGGCTCGCGACCGCGTTGAGCGCGGCGACGATGCGCGGCCGACGGGTCTCGGTCCAAGCGATCTCGCCGCAGGCGAAACATGCGGTCTCGGCCACGAGTGAGTCGACGTCGCAGACGAGCGCGACCAACGGTCGTGCGGGAGGATCGCGAAGGAGTGGCGCGAGTTCCGCGGCGCGCCGCCGCACCGGCGCATTGGTACTCGCGACCGCGACGTTCCAGGCGCGACGGGCGCGGGTCTGGCTCGCGCCGCGCATGAGTGCTCCGAGTGCGGCCACGCGAATGCGCACGTCGTCCGCCCCGGTCAGTGCCGCCAGGAGCTCTGGACCGGCGCGCCGGACTCTCCCCGGGTCCTGGGCGTAGGTCGCGAAGCGGGCGGCCGCGGCGAGCGCGTCTTCGTTGGGAGCGGGATGCCACGGGCCCCCGGAATCATTGCCGATTCGGTGAACGCTACAGCGGTGCGCCCGAATTGCCGATGCCTTCGGCATGGGACTGGCTGAATCGTTGGGAGCACTGCGTCGTCGCGTCGCCGCCGGCATGTTCGTCGCGCTTGCGTGTATGGGCGCGGTACTGATCACGTTGGTCGCGACCGCGCCGAACGCGGGGTCCACGCTGAATGCGCGCCGCGCCCGTGCCGTGAGCGCCTCGCCGACTTTGGCACACGCACCGACGCCGGCCGCCGACGCCGCGCTGACCGCCGCCGCGTGGAGCGCGGCGCACCCACCACCGCCACCTCCACTGCCGGTTCCCGCTCCGCTGCCCGATCAATCGGCCACTCGAGCGCTCGTCGAAATCGGACGGATCCAGATCCCCAAGACTGGCCTCGACCAAACGGTGCGCGAAGGCGTGGAACAGATGGTCATCGACCAGGGTCCGGCCCATTGGCCGGGGACCGCGGCATTCGGAGGTTGGGGCAACGTGGTGCTGGCCGGCCACCGGAGTACCCACACGGAGCCGTTCTTGCGCAATGCCGAGCTCACCGCAGGCGATGAGATCCTGCTGTCCGACTCGACCGGCATCTATCACTACGCGGTGTCGAGTGTGGAGGTCGTGCCGGCGTCTGCCCTCTGGATCGTGGATCAGCACCCAGGTCGCGCGCTCACGATTTTCACGTGTCACCCGATCGGCAGCTCGGCCGAGCGGTTGGTCGTGCACGCCGAACTCACGTCGAGGTCGCGGCCGGGCGCGTAGCCGGCGCACCACTGGGCGTGAGGTGCTCGTGAAATTGGGCCCGGACATGGCAGGCTGGCGCCGCCCATGGACGAATCCGCCGATCCGCTCGAGCCCGCGCGCGCTACCTCGCGTGCAACGAAGTTGGTTATCGCGGCGGCCATGATCGTCGGTATCGTCGGTATCGTCGGTATGTACGTGAAGCTGCCGTACGTGATCTTTTCGCCCGGCGACGCGACGCCCGTCGATCGTTACGTGCGTATCTCCGGTGTGCAGTCGTACCACCATCGCGGCGATGTTCTGCTGCTCACAGTGCGGGTGAGTACCGGTCGGCCGAACGTGTGGCGATATCTCGAGGCCAGCATCGACGACGACAGCAAGGTGATCGGCGAGCGCCAGTACCAAGGGAACGTTCCTCGCGCGAGCGTCGATCGCGAGAGCGTGCAGCGCATGACCGAGTCGCAACTCGCGGCGAAGCAGGCCGCGTTGACGCGCCTCGGATACAAGCTCCGCATCGATGACAAGGGTGCTCGTGTCCTCGAGGTAGTGAAGGGTTCGCCGGCCGATCGCGGAGGTTTGCACGCGGGTGATGTCATCGTTGGCGTGGACGGCACGACGATCACAGTGCGCGATCAGGTCGGTCAGATTGTGCAAGCGCGACCCGTCGGGACCACGTTCACCGTTACCGTGATGCGTCACGGCGCGCCACGGACGCTCACCGTCACGAGCGGTGCGGCGCCGTCGGGAACGTTGCGCGGGAAACCGTATTTCGGTATTGGTGCCGTGACCGAGCATGCCGACATCAGGTTCCCCGTCAAGATCTCGATTGACGCGGGTGATGTGAGCGGACCCTCTGGTGGACTCGCGTTCACACTCACGATCATCGACGATCTCACCCCGGGTGACCTCACCGGTGGGCACAAGGTCGCGGTGACGGGGGAGATCGACGGTGCCGGGAACGTGGGCGAAGTGGGAGGTGTGGCTCAGAAGGCGGTCGCGGCGCGAGAAGAAGGTGCGACCCTCATGATCGTGCCGGTCGCCGAGGTTCATGATGCGCGTTCGCGGTCCGGGAACATGAAGGTTGTCGGTGTGCGTACCCTCGACGACGCCCTTCGGGCGCTCCGCCGCATCGGTGGTGCTGCCCTTCCGCCGCCCACCGCACACTGACGCGATTGGGGACGGAGTGACCGCGTCGACGATCGAGCCGGTCATTCGGGGTCCACAGCACACGGCCGAGATCCCAATACCATGGTGCGCCGTGATCGCGCCGAGGTGTCAACGTGTCTGATGTGCATCGCCGGGCCGCGGCCAGTGCGCCGCGGCTCTCGCCGGACGAAGTCGCAACCCGAGGCTTTGCCGCGGCGTTCCGGGGGATCTCGGAAACCGAGGTACGCAACTTCTTACGCCGCGTGGCCGACGAGATCGCCGCGGGGCGCGCACGCGAGGACGAACTGACCGAACAGGTCGAGGCGTTGCGCAAGGCGGTCGCGGATCCGCCGCTCGTGACCGAAGACCGATTGTTGGAGGCGCTCGGCGAAGAGACGGCGCGCGTGCTGCGTTCGGCACAGGTTTCGGCCGAACAGATTCGAGCCCGGGCCGAGGAGCACGCGGCCGCCACGATGGCCGCGGCCGATGCGGCCGCCGCGGCCACCCGCGAGGAGGCGGATACCGACGCTCGCGCCATGCGCGACGACGCACAGACAGCCGCGGCGGCCCGTGAGGAGGCGGCCACGACGTACGCGACCGAAGTCCGCGCGACGGTCGACGCGGACGTAGCCAAGTTGCGTACGACCACTGACGAAGAGTTGACCGCGGCGCGCGAAGCTTCGATAGCCGCGGCGGCGACGGAGATCGAAGCGTCGAAGGAAGCCGGGCGCGACCTGGTCAACGAAGCGCGAGCAGTGCGCGAACGTATCCTGGCCGACCTCGGTCGGCGACGCCTGTTGCTCCAAGCGCAGATCGATGAACTCCGCGCCGGACGTGACCGATTGCTCGATGCGTACCGCGTGGTGAAGCGCACGCTCGGTGACGCGACCGAAGCATTGCTACAAGTCGAGGCGCGGGCCGGACACGAACTCGCGGGTCCACCGCCATCATTGGACGTGCCGCCCGTCGATGGCGAAATGGCCGCGTTGGCCGGCGAGTTGACCGGCGAGTCTGGCACGCCGTCGGTCGAGGTCGAAGCACTCTTCGCCCGCCTCCGCGCCCAAAACGCCGACCCCACCCCCGAACCGGAACCCGACCCCGGACCGGAGCCGGGACCAGTACAGGTTCCGGAGCCCGAGGCGGCTCCCGAACTCTCAGTCCAACCTGAACCATCACCCGAGCCGAAGCGCAGCGGAGGCGAGCAGCTCGGTAGGGAGCCCACGAACTCCCCAGATCCCTTGATCGGCGACCGGACGAGCCATGAGGACGGAGGCGAGCAGCTCGGTAGGGAGCCCACGAACTCCCCAGATCCCTTGATCGGCGACCGGACGAGCAGTGAAGAAGAAGCGCGCGCCGCGCGCGACTCGACGCTGCAGCCATTGCAGCGTGATCTGGGTCGCAAGGTGAAGCGTGCGTTACAAGACGAGCAGAACGATGTGTTGGACCGTCTGCGTACGGTGAAGGGTCGTCCGAGCGCGGCAGATGTCCTGCCGACCGCGGAACAGCAAACTGTTGTGCTCGCCGGTACCCTGAGACCGCCGGTCGATGCGGCATATGCGGGTGGGCGCGCGGCGATTGGCGCGCGCGGGCGTGGCTCGGGCGCGCCGGGGTCGATGGTGGATGGCCTGGCGGCCGCAATGGTCGAGCGTTTGCACGCGCGCTTGGTGGAAGCGATTGATGATCCCGGGAGTGACGAAGCCGCGGTCACCCAGCGGCTGGGGTCTCGGTATCGAGAGTTCAAGGGTCCGGAGCTCGACGCGGTGATCGGCGACACTCTGGCCGCGGCGTGGGCATTGGGGGTCTACGACGGCGCGGCGACCGGTTTCACACTCCGTTGGGTGCCGGACGAGGTCGGGACGTGCCCGGACTGTGACGACAACGCGCTGGAGCCCACGACGCGGGGCGAGGCGTTCCCGACGGGCCAACCTCACCCGCCGGCCCATCCCGGGTGTCGGTGCCTGTTGGTGCGCGGCTAGCGAATCGCGGTCGCCCGCTCCCCATGTGAGGGCAACCCGCATCTAGGCTCCGACGATGCGCGTTCCCCCGATCCGTCGCAGCTCCCCACGTCGCTTCCGCGTTCGCGCCTGGGTCGTCATCCTCATCGTCGCCGTGCTGGTGTTGTTCCTCTCGGCCCGGAGTCTCGCGGGCTTCTACACCGATTACTTGTGGTTCGATTCGGTCGGGTTCGGTCCCACATGGCGCGGATTGCTGTGGGCGCGTTTCGCTCCGGCCGCAGTGTTCACCACGGTCTTTTTCGTGCTCATGCTCTTGAGTCTCAGCATTGCGGATCGACTCGCACCGGGGACGCGAGCGCTCGGTCCGGAAGACGAGATGTTGGCGCGGTATCACCAGACGATGGGTCCGTACGCCGGGCGAATTCGGATTGTGATCTCGGTCGTGTTCGCGTTGCTGGCCGGCGGCAGCGTGGCCGGCGAGTGGCAGCGCTGGATCCTGTTCACCCACGCGCAGACCTTCGGGATCAAGGATCCGCAATTCCACAAGGACATCGGGTTCTACGTCTTCCGTCTGCCGTTTCTCACCTTCGTGTTCGATTGGTTGTTCGCGGGCCTGATCATCGTGTTGATCGTCACCGCGATCGCGCACTACCTCAATGGCGGCATTCGGTTGCAGACGCCGTTCCAGCGGGTCACGCCGCAGGTGAAGGCGCACCTCTCGGTGATCCTCGGTCTGATGGCGTTGGTGAAGACCGCGCAGTACTTCCTCGGCCGGTACGAGTTGAACTTCTCCGGGCGCGGAGTGGTGGAAGGCGCGAGCAAAACCGATATCTCCGCTCAGCTCCCGGCGTTCAACTTGTTGATGGTGATTTCGATCGTCGCGGCGGGACTGTTCGTGTGGAACATCTGGCGGCGCGGGTGGGTGCTGCCCGTGATCGCGGTGGGCCTTTGGGGATTCGTGGCGCTCGTGATCGGCACGATCTATCCGGCGTTGTACCAACAGTTCTCGGTGCAGCCGAACGAGTTGGCGAACGAGAAGCCGTATATCGCGCGCAACATCCACGCCACGCGCGTTGCGTTCGGGCTCAACGACATCAAGGCGGCGCAGTTCCCGTATCAGAACAACCTCACCAAGACCGACCTCACCGACAACACGCAAACGATCTCGAACGCGCGCCTGTGGGACCCTACGGTCATCGCCGCGAACTACCAGCAGTTCCAGAGCTTGCAGACGTATTACAAGTTCAACTCGAACTCCGACACGGACCGGTACATCGTCGACCAGCAACTGCGCCAGGTTTTGATCTCGGCGCGTGAGTTGAACTCGGCGGACCTGCCGTCGCAGAGTTGGGTGAACCGCCACGTCGTGTACACCCACGGGTACGGCGCGGTCGTGTCGCCCGCCAATACTGCGGAAGCGTCGGGTCAACCCAACTATCTGCTCTCGGACATCCCGGGCCGCGGGAAGATCAAGCTGGATCGGCCGCAGGTGTATTTCGGTGAGGGCCTGGGTGACTACACCCTCGTCGACGCGAAGCAGTCCGAGTTCGACTACCCCCGCCAGGGTGCGGATGCGACCACGCGGTACAACGGCGGCGCGGGCGTTGGGCTGTCGTCGTGGTTACGCAAGGCCGCGTTCGCGCTGCGCTTCGGTGATCAGAACCTGGTGATCTCGAGCCAGATTCAGGACCAGACGCGCATCATCTTCCGCCGCGATATCACCGAGCGGGTCAAGACCGCGGCACCGTTCCTCACGTTCGACGGCGACCCGTACCCGGTGATCGCCGGCGGTCACATGGTTTGGGTGCTCGACGGCTTCACCACGAGCGATCACTACCCGTACTCGCAGGGCATGACCGCGAGCGAGGGTGGCGCGGATGGGAAAAACTTCAACTACATCCGCAACTCGGTGAAGGCGACCGTCGATGCCTACACCGGCAAGATCACGTTCTACGTGGTCGACAAGACGGATCCGATCATCAAGGCGTACCGGTCGGCCTTCCCCGAACTCTTTTCCAACTTCGACAAGATGCCGGGCGACGTGCGCGCGCATCTCCGGTACCCGCAGGATCTCTTCCGGTACCAGACCGATGTCTATCGCCACTACCACGTGACCAACCCGACCACGTTCTTCTCCGGTGCGGGGTTCTGGGAGGTGTCGGCGAATCCGGCGACGGTCGGGGCTACGCCCGATGCCGGTTCGACGGTCACGCGGGTGCCGCAAAATGCGGTATCAACCGGCCCCCGCGTCGACCCGCTTTACGTGCTGAGCAAGCTTCCGGGTCAGCAGAAGGAAGAGTTCCTGCTGCTCCGACCGTTCGTGCCCGTTTCGAACGGCAACAGTCAGAACCGGCTCGCGTCGTTCATGGTGGCGCGCGCGGATCCCGAAGCGAGTCCACGCCTCGAGAGTCTGGAGATGCCCGACGGCGTGAACGTGGCGGGTCCGGTCCAGGTCAACCAGACGATCAATACCACCGACGCGATCAGCCGTGAGTTCTCGTTGTTGAATCAGCATGGCTCCGTGGTGCAACAGGGCGCGATCCAGATCATCCCGGTGAAGGACTCGTTGCTCTACATCCAACCGTGGTACGTCGTGTCCGAGAACGGGCGTCAGCCCGCGCTGCGTCACGCGATCGTGTACTACAACGGTGAGGCGCACTTCGGCAACAGCGTGGAAGCGGCACTGTGCCAGTTCTCGCAGTTCGGCCCGTGTGGCGCCGCACCACCGACGACGGGTTCGGGTGGGACGACGCCACCGTCTGCGGGCACCGCGACCGTCGATCAGCTGCTCGCGCAGGCGAGCGCCGCGTCCGATGCCGCGCAGAAAGCGCTGGCCGAGTCGCCGCCGAACCTCGGCGCGTACGAGGCCAAGGTCAAGGAGTTGGCTGACATCCTGAGCCAGCTCGCCGATGCACGGGCCGTGG
>JANYLF010000144.1 GCA_025357995.1 Acidimicrobiia bacterium
GTGCGTGGGGAGTGAAGAGGAGTACCAACAGTTCCTCGACACCTACGCGCGGTTCGGATCCACCCTCCATCACGTGCGCGGGAATCACGACGCGATGCAGAACGACACGATGGCGCTGGAGGGCGCGCCGTACGCCGTCGACGTGAATGGTGTCACGCTGGCGGTAATCGACACGGTGCGACCCGGCGCCGCGGGAGGTCAGATCACCCGCGAGCAGTTGGCGTGGCTCGACGCGACCGCGGCCGAGGCCACAGGTCCAGTGCTGGTATTCGGTCATCACCAGATCTGGGATCTGAGCTCACCGCATCGTTCGACCGACTACTTCGGCGTCGACCCGGAGAGCAGTGAAGCATTCGCCGCGGTCGTCGGGCGTCGGGACAACATGGTCGGCTACTTCGCGGGTCACACCCATCGGAATCGAATTCGTCGGTTCGACGAAGCTCGGGGCGTGCCATTCGTGGAAGTGGGCGCGGTCAAGGAGTACATGGGCGTGTGGGCCGAGTACCGCGTGTACGAGGGCGGCTACACGCAAGTGGTCCATCGACTCAGCAGCCGAGAAGCGTTGTCATGGTCCGAACGCACCCGCCACCTCTACGGCGGGCTCTACCCCGACTACTCCCGCGGCCGTCTCGACCACCGCTGTTTTGGATTCAAGTGGTGAGAAAGGGAAACAAGTCCAGCCAGTCGCGGCGTTGGTCGAGGTCGAGGTCGGCGACGATCACGCAGGGCTCGTCGCGCGGTGCTTGCACCAACACGCGGCCGTAGGGGTCGGAGATGAACGACGAGCCGTAGAACGTGATGGCGCTTCCGTCGACGGTTTCGGTGCCGATGCGGTTGACGGCGACCATGAACGTTCCGCTGGTGATGCCGTTGCCGCGAATCACGTGCTCCCACAACGGCTGCGTGTCGAAGGCCGGGTGGTCCGGTTCGGAACCGATCGCGGTCGGATAGACGAGCACCTCCGCGCCCGCGAGTGAATAGGCGCGGGCCAAATCGGGAAACCACTGATCCCAGCACGTGGGGAAACCACATCGCGCGTCACCGACCTCGACCACGGGATACCCGGTGTCACCCGACCGGAAGTAGCGATCCTCGTAGTAGCCCGCGGTGATCGGGATGTGGATCTTGCGCGTGCGCGCGGCGAGCGAGCCGTCGGGCGCGACAACGATTGCGGTGTTGAACCCGAGCTGGCCGTCGGGCGCGGCTTCGTACAACGACGCGTGGATCGGGATCCCGAACTCGGCGGCGAGCGCAGCCGAAAAATCGTGCGTCGGGCCGCCGGGCAAGGGTTCGGGATGCACCGCGGGCGCGGCCTCGCTGATCGCGAAATACGGCGAGAGCGTGAGTTCCTGGAGACACACCAGCTGCGCACCCTCGCCTGCGGCTGCGGCCACTCCGGCGTGGAGCGCCGCCCGATGTTCAGCGGGTTCGGTGTGCCAGCGCTGCTGCACCGCTCCGATCCGGAACGGCGCTCGAGCGGGTGGATCGACTCGAGCCGGTGACTCGAGAATGGCGGGAGCACACAGCACCTTCATGGACTGGCGAAGGTAGCTCCCTATCCTGAGCGTCTGTGCAAGCGCTCGACGGAATACGCGTGATCGACATGGCCACGGTCATCGCTGCGCCCGGGGCCGCTCGGTATCTCGCCGACTACGGCGCTGATGTGGTGAAGGTCGAGGCGCCGGACGGCGACGGCACCCGCCGGATGGGCTGGACCGACCCGATCGACGGTGACTCGTACATGTGGAAGCTGGTGGCGCGTGGGAAGCGGGCCGTCGTGCTCGACCTCAAGACCGACGCGGGACTCGCACATATGCGTCGGCTGGTGGCCGGTGCCGATGTGCTCGTCGAGAACTTCCGACCCGGCACGCTCGAGCGACTCGGACTCGCGCCCGACGAGTTGCTCCGGACCACTCCGGGACTCGTGATCCTCCGAGTGACTGGATTCGGTCAGACGGGTCCGTACGCGCAGCGGCCGGGCTTCGCGACGATGGCCGAGGCCATGAGTGGGTTCGCCGCGATCAACGGCGAGCCGGACGGTGCGCCCCTTCCACCGCCGATCGCCCTCACGGACGAAGTCACCGCGATCGTGGGTGCTTTCGCGGTGCTTGCCGCGCTCCGTCATCGCGACCGAACCGGCGAGGGCCAGGTGGTCGACATCAACCTGCTCGACACGATGCTGTCGTTGATGGGCCCGCTGCACAGTGCATCGGCGCATCTCGGGTACGAGCAGCCCCGGCTCGGGAGTGGCATTCCGTACTCCGTGCCGCGCGGCACCTATCAGTGTGCCGACGGGAAGTGGGTCGCGGTGTCGGCGTCGGCCGAGTCGGTCGCGGCGCGCCTCATGGTGTTGCTCGGCGTGGGCGACGACCCTCGGTTCGCGACGTTCGACGGCCGCGTCGAGCATCGTGACGAGCTCGATGCGATCGTGCGCATTTGGATCGCCGACCGCGCTTCCATCGAGGTGATCGATGCGTTCGAGGCCGCCGAGGCCGCGATCGCTCCGGTCTATTCCATTGCCGAAGTGGCTCGCGACCCCCATGTGGTCGAGCGTGAGTCGTTGATCGATGTCGACGGCGTGATCATGCCGGGGCTCATCGCGCGGTTCTCGCGCACGCCGGGTGAGGTGCGCTTCGCCGGTCGGCCCCTGGGCGCCGATACCGACGCCGTCATCGCCGAACTTGATACCTAAGCATCAAGACTGTGGACAACATTGGGGACAAGCGGGCGGGCGCCTGGGGATGACCGTCGTGTGTCACCCGCGGCGACGGACCGCGCGCCTGATCACCACGCTCCGTGCCTGCCAGATTCTGGGCAGTGGCGGTATCCCGGCGGCCAATCGCGGGGCCCTGAGTCCGGACGGTGGCGTTGTCCCCAACTCACTGGAAGTTTTCCCCAGGCCGAGAGTTCCGCGAATGGGTCAGTCCAGCGGGTGGGCGGCTTCGTCGCTTTGCGCGATCTCGAGCCGATCCCGGCCACGGGTCCGAGCCGTGTCGAGTGCGCGGCCGGCCCGCTCGATCAGCTCCGGTGCGCTGAGTGCGTGGGTGGGATAGCACGCGATACCGGCGGAGACGGTGATGGGTGGACCGAGTTCGCCCTGATGGAGCGTGCCGCGGATGCGCTCCGCGGCCCACACCGCGCCGGCTTCAGCCGTGTCTTCGAGGATGGCCGCGGCCATCGTGGTCCCCACGCGGCACGCGGCGTCGGATTCTCGCAAGGTGCGGATGACGGTCCCACCGAGGGTGCTGAGCGCGGCGTCGCACGCGGCCATGTCCTGATCGTCGACGTCGTCGATGTCGAAGATGATGACGGCCACCGGCTGGAGGTGGCGCCGGGCGGCCGCCACCCGCTGCTGGACGAGCACTCGGAAGAACTGTTGGTCGAGCAGACCCGAGGCCGGATCGACTGCGGCCTCGAGTTCCGGCGCAGGCGCGAACGCAAGATTGTCCGATGCCGGCAGGTCCTCATCACTGAAGAGCGCGGTGAGCGACTCGAGCTCGGCGTGGTATCGATCGCGCTCGCCCTCACAGGCGCGCAATCCCACCTGCGACTGCGCCAGGCGACCGCCGATCGCGACCGCCCCGATGGCCGCGGCAAATCCGAAAATCCCCGCTGCTACTCCGAGCTGAGGAATGTTCAGGGCGTTGGTCAGGACACCGACCGTGAGTGCCGCGAATCCGGCCGCGATGGAGCCGACGAGGAACCGATCCTTCACGCCAGTTCCATCGGCGCGTGAAGCGCCCTAGTGGAGGGCTTTTGTACGTTCTCGGCGGTATTCCGCGGCGAGATCCGCGACCTCGCTCATGATCGTGGCGAGTTCGTAGTTCTTCGGCGTGTAAATCCGGGCGATTCCGGCGGCCTCGAGGGCGCGAGCGTCGGCCGGAGGAATGATGCCGCCGACCACGATCGGGGCCTCGACGCCCGCCGCACGCAGGAGCCGCAGGGTCTCCGGTACGAGTTCGAGGTGTGAGCCCGACAGGATCGAGAGTCCGATCACGTCGACGTCCTCGTCTCGCGCCGCGGCCGCGATCTGCTCGGGCGTGAGCCGGATTCCCTGGTAGATCACTTCCATCCCGGCGTCGCGCGCCGCGACCGCGATCTGCTCCGCGCCGTTCGAGTGGCCGTCGAGACCCGGCTTGCCCACGAGCATCCGTAACGGACCACCGAGTTCGGTCGCGAGTGCCTGGACGCGTTCGCGCACCGCGAGCATGCCTTCGCCGACGGATGCGGCCACACCCGAGACGCCGGTGGGCGCGCGGTATTCGCCGAACACCTCTCGGAGCGCGCCGGCCCACTCGCCAACCGTCCCTCCCGCACGGGCGAGCGCGATCGTGGCCTCCATGAGGTTCTCATCGGAGGCCGCAACCGCGCGCACATGGTCGAGCGCGGCGGCGACGGCGGCGGCGTCACGCGCCGCGCGCCATTGCTCGAGCGCGGCGATCTGCTCGCGCTCGGCCGCGGGATCGAGCTCGAGGATGCTGCTGGCGCCCTCTCCCGTCAGCGGCGACGCCTCGGTCTCGGTGAAGCAGTTCACGCCGACGACCTTGCGCGTACCGGCCTCGATCGCGCGCACGCGCTCGGCGTTGGACTGCACGAGCCGAGCCTTCACGTCGTCGATCATCGCGAACGCACCACCGCCGTCGAGGACCCAATCGAGCTCGGCGTTCGCAGCCTCGACGAGCTCGTTCACCTTGCGTTCGACGACCTTGGAACCTTCGAAGAGGTCTTCGTACTCGAGGAGGTCGGACTCGTACGCGAGTACTTGCTGCATGCGCAATGACCACTGCTGATCCCACGGCCGAGGCAGGCCGAGCGCCTCGTTCCAACACGGGAGCTGAATGGCGCGGGCGCGGGCGTCACGGGACAAGGTGACGCCCAGCATCTCGAGCACGATGCGTTGCACGTTGTTCTCGGGCTGGGCTTCGGTGAGTCCGAGGGAGTTCACCTGCACGCCGTAGCGGAATCGCCGCAGCTTCTCGTCGGTCACGCCGTAGCGCTCCAGGCAGATGCGATCCCACATCTGCGTGAAGGCGCGCATCTTGCACATCTCTTCCACGAAGCGCGTGGTGACGTCGATGAAGAACGAGATGCGACCGACCACCTCGGGGAATTCTTCGGCGCTGACCTGCCCGGAATCACGCACCGCGTCGAGCACGCCGATCCCGGTCGCCAGCCCGTACGCGAGTTCCTGTACCGGCGTCGCGCCTGCTTCTTGCAGGTGGTACGGACACACGTTGATCGGGTTCCACTTGGGAATCTCGCGCACCGTGTAGGTGATGAGATCGACCGTGAGACGGCGGCTGGGAACCGGACCGAAGATGAACGTGCCTCGGGAGAGGTACTCCTTCACGATGTCGTTCTGGCTCGTGCCCGAGAGTTGGTCCCGAGGCACGCCTTGCTCGTCGGCGAGCGCCACGTACATCGCGATAAGCCACATCGCAGTGGCGTTGATCGTCATCGACGTGTTCATCTCGCCGAGCGGTATGGCGTCGAACAGAGTGCGCATCTCACCGAGGTGCGGGATGGGAACGCCGACCTTGCCGACCTCGCCGTGCGCCAAGATATGGTCCGGGTCGTACCCGGTCTGGGTCGGCAGATCGAATGCGACCGAGAGACCGGTCTGGCCCTTCGCCAGGTTCGATCGGTACAACTCGTTCGACGCGCGCGCCGAGGAATGCCCCGAGTACGTGCGAATCATCCAAGCTCTCTCGGGTTTCACCTGACGATTCTCCCGTTGTCGTGGTCGAGCGTGGAAACTGTGGTTCGCCGCGCCGTGCCCGGAGCGAAGCGGAGGGCAGACAGCTCGGGAGTGTCCCGAGTCGGCCGCGGGTCCGGGCTTCCGAGCGGACGAGCCATCAGCGTCGGTAGTCGAAGAAGCCGATCTTGGACTTTCGACCGTAGCGCTCGGCGCTGACCATGCGCCGCAGCAAGGGGGCGGGCGCGTAGTTGGGGTCCTTGAACTCCGCGTAGAGCGCTTCGAGGATCGCGAGGCTGGTGTCGAGCCCGACGAGATCGAGCAGGGCGAGTGGACCCATGGGGAAGTTGCAACCGCCTTGCATGGCGGCGTCGATGTCTTCCTTGGTCGCCACGCCGGCGTCGTACAACTTCACCGCGTTGTTGAGGTAAGGGAAGAGCAACGCGTTCACGATGAACCCGGCCTGGTCCTTCACCTCGACCGGGTTCTTGCCACAGGTTTCCGCGAAGGCGCGAACCGTGGTCATCGTCTCGTCGCTCGTGGTGATGGCCCGGACCAACTCGACGAGGGGCATCATCGGCGCCGGGTTGAAGAAGTGCACCCCGCACACGAGCTCGGGTCGACCGGTCTCCATTGCCATCTCGATCACCGGCAGGGTGGAGGTGTTGGTCGCGAGGATCGCGCCGTCCTTCACGATGCGGTCGAGTTCGCTGAAAAGGTGCTTCTTGGTGGGGAGGTCTTCGACGATGGATTCGATGACGAGATCGCAATCGACCAGCGCGTCGAGGTCGGTGACCGCACTGACCCGGCTGAGGACCGCGGTTCGTTCGGTGTCTTCGAGCTTGCCTCGGTCCACCTGCTTGGCTAGCGACTTCTCGAGGCCCGCGACCATCGCGTCGGCGGTGTTCTGCGAACGGCTCCGCAGGATCACCTCGGTACCGGCCTTGGCCGCGACCTCGGCGATGCCGCTCCCCATGATCCCCGAACCGACGATTCCGACGCGCTTGGTCATCGTGCTCTCCCCGTGAGAAAGCGCAGAGGTTACCCATCGGTAGGTCCAGATCGCCAAGGGGGGACGGGCGTTAGTGTCGCCGGGATGCCGAGTCGATCAGCCCCCAAAGGAACGCTTGCGCTCATCGGCGGTGGTGAGTGGGGTGAACACCATCAGGCCCTGGATCGACGGCTGCTGGAGCTCAGCGGTGCGTCCGAGGTCGTCGTCCTGCCGACCGCGGCGTCGTACGAGCATCCGGATCGGGTGGAAGCGACTGCGGCGGCGCACTTCTCTCCGCTTGGCGTGACGACCACCACGCTGCACGTCTTGAACCGGCGCGAGGCGCAAGCCGCCGCGAACGTTGCCGCGATCAAGCATGCGAAGTTCGTCTACATCACCGATGGCTCGCCCATGCACCTGCGATCGGTGCTCAAGAGTTCCGATCTCTTCGAGGCGATGCTGGCGGCGTACCGGGACGGCGCGGTGATCGCGGCCTCTGGCGCGGGTGCGACCGTGCTCTGCGATCCGATGGTGGATCCGCGCGGCGGTGCGTACACCGTGGGGCTCGGCTTCGTGGAAGGGCTCGCGGTGTTCCCCAACCACAACCGCGCGCCGAGCCATCTGCTCCAGCGGTCGATCGAGCTGAGACCCACCGACGCGATCCTCGTGGGGGTCGACGCGGAGACTGCGCTCGTGCGCGAGCCGGATGCCGAGTGGTCGGTAGCCGGAGCGGGCCACGTCACGATCTACACCGACGGCATTCCCGCGGTACACGCCGCGGGAGCCTCGGGACTCGCGCTGCCCTAGTACGCCGCGGGAGGAGCTACGGCTTCTTCGTCGTGGTGGTGGTGGATGATGCGGCCGGTGCGGTCGCGGTACTCGCCGGCGCGGAACTCGTGCTCGACAACGCCGGCGTTTTCGTCTCGGTGATACGGACGCGCTTGATCGTGATCTTGGTGACCGGCTTGCCGTCGTCGGGATTCGTCGACTTGGTCGGGGTCAGCGCCTGCTGTTCGATCTTCTGCGCAACGTCGAGTCCGGCAACGACATGACCGAAACGTGCCGAGTCGTTTGGCAGTTTCGCGCCGTGCGATCCGGTGACGATGAAGAACTGGGCATCGAATGTGCCAGCCGGATCCTTGTCGGTCTTCGCGGCAGCCAGGGAACCGATCGGATAGGAATCAGCAGGTAACTCGCCGTTCACGCTCTTGCCCGTGCCACCCCTCTGGTCACACTTCGGCGAGCCGCCCTGGATCATGTAGTCCTTCGCGAGACGGTCGATGCAGAGGCCGTCGTAATAGCCCTTGTCGGCCAGCTCGATGAAGTGCTGAGTGGCGATGGGCGCGGTCTTGGCGTCGAGCGCGACCGTGATGTTGCCGAGGCTCGTCTCGATCGTAGCGGTGTAGTTCTTGTTCTTGTCGAACGTACGACCGCTGTCGCTCCCGGTGATCGTATTGATAATGAGGATGCCGACGACGAAGACCGCCATCAGTATCGCCAAGCCGCGCGCCGTCTTCATTCGGCGGTCACGCTTGATCAAACGATCCCGCTCGATGCGGGCGCGTTCGCGGTTTTCTTTCTGACGTTCTCGCTTGGTGGCCTTGGACACGGCGGCGGAGTCTAGGAGGTTCGGCTCAGCTGATCGCGACCGGTGCGATGTACGCCCGGCACGGCTGCGATCGAATCGAGGGGCACGGTGCTGCGCTGACGCCCATGTCGGGGCCGTCGGGCACGATCGGCAGGACAAGCCGCGACGGGTGGCCGTGGTCGTGCGCGATTCGGTTCACGACCTGGCCGTTCGTGACATCGGTTCCGAATGCCCACTCGGGGCGATCGCCGCCCGGCGCCTGGATCGTGATGCGAATGCGGCTCCCGGCCCGGAATTGGTGCGCGAACGGGAAGATCGGAACGCGCGCCGACACGAACTTGCCGGGGGTGAGTGGTCGCATGTCGCCGAGTTCGTCCGAATGGAAGGGGTTCAGCACCGTTGAACGCGTGTCGTCGAGCTTGCGGTGACTGAGCTTGAGCCAGCCGTTCTGCACGTACCGCTCTTGGCCGTCGGGCAGCACCTCGGACAACGTGACTTGCACATCCGAATCGGCGACCGAGGACGAGATCCAGAGATCGACACTCCCGGTTCCGGCCATCGTGAGCGTGCGGGCCAACGGCTTGGTCACGTACGCCAGTGAGGCGCCGTCGACGACCGGTTGCCAGTTGTACGTGGGAGTCGCCGACCAGATGTTCCCGCCCTGGAAATCGGTGCGGGGCCGGAGACTCGCGTCCGGCCGGTAGGTGTCGGGGGTTTCGTGGCCGGATGCAGACCGCTTTGTGAGCTGCCCGCCGGCGCGGAAGTTCCAGGTCCGGGCCACGGTGTTCGGGATCGGCCACGCCGCGTACCGGGTTTGGGCGCGGGGCATGAGCGCGCCGGGCGCGAAGCCGTCGGCGTTGCCCGTCTCCCACAGGATCTGGACGCGCGGTTCGGCCTCATACGCAGCACGGGCCTGGTCGTAGGTCATCCCCGGGAACCGGTCGGCCGGGATCGCCAATCCGTCGATGCCGGTGATCGCGCTCCACAATGCGGGCGCGAACGCGCGGATGAACCCTGAGACCGCGGGCGCCTTGTGGCCGACGTAGAGGTCCAGGAACTCGCTTGTCGCGAGGAGCACGGTCGGGTCCAGCGATTCGGTGTGTACGCCGTTTTGACCGACGGCGCGTACGAACGTGTCCGGCGCGAACCGGGTGAGCATGTTCGCCCAGTGCCCGCCGGTCTGCTCGTCCTGCCATGCGCCCGCGATGAGCACGTGCGCCTTGATGTCCTTCACGAATTCCGCAGGGGCGAGCGAGTCGCTGCCGTGGGGGAAGTCGTACGTGAACTCGGCGTCGAGCTGCGGCGACGGATTCGGGTGCGCGTAGGTCTGTTGAACGAGATCGACGTTCTGGCCGCGCAACAACATGTTGTCGGCGCACGTGGTGTCGCCATGGTTGTTGATGCGATCGATCACCCATCCGGGCGCGTTCGGGTTCGGCCACTTGTTCTGCTCGACGCGTTCGGTTCCCCAGCCGAGCGCGAAGCCGTTGTTGAAGATGCCGCCGGGGTAGAGCGTGCCGCGCCACGTGTCATCGATGACCGACACGGGTGTGATCGCGTCGAGGTGCGGTGGCGCACTGCGTGCCACGAAGAGTTGGCTGATCCCCGCGTACGAGATGCCGACCATGCCGACGTGACCGTTCGACCACGGCTGGGCCGCGATGGTCTCGATCGCGTCGTAGCCGTCGAGCGATTGCAGGTTCTCGAAGAAGTTGAACGCACCGCCCGAACACCCGCTCCCGCGAATGTTGACGCCGACCCACGCATATCCGCTCGGCGGCATGAGCAGCTTGTACTGCGGCTGACCGGTGGTGGGACTCGACGGGTCGTAGCCCGAGTACTCCATCACGGTCGGGTAGGGGCCGTTCTCGGGCGGGCCGGGCAGCACCACCTGCACCGAGAGCTGCGTGCCGTCTCGGGTGGTCAGATAGCCGTACCCCGAGTTGCCGCCGAGGTTCGAGACCTCGAGGTGTTGACTCGAGTAGAGCGACTGGGAGGGTGGCGTGAACTCGTCGAGCACGGTGACCGGGCCGCCGGTGATCGTGGTCGCGCCCGCGTGGATCTCGACCGTGTATCCACTGCGGGCCTTGAGGTTGTGGAAGTTGAAGCCACCCAGGTTGTCGACGGTGCCGGTCTGGATGACAACACCCTTGCGGATCACCGAGATCGACGCGCCCGGTGGCGCGTGGAGGACCGCGAGCTGGTGGACGCTGCCGCGGAGCACGAGACCCGGTGCCACCTCGGCGCTACGCCCGACGGTGCGTCGGGCGGATGCACCGGCGGTGGCAGTTGCTCCGATGGTCGGAATGGCAATGGCAACGATCAGCGCGATCGCGAGCAGACGAGCTTTCTGCACGGTGACCTTCCCAGGTTAGAAGCGGGCATTGTGGCAGAAATCCGGCGTCCAGTCGTCGGTCGGACGACCCGTTTTGTTCCATACGCCACGCCGAGTGGCAGGTACCCTCGACTCGTGGCCTTGATCGTGCAGAAATACGGCGGGACGTCCGTCGCCGACCCGGACCGAATCCGGGCCGTCGCAGATCACATCGTGCGTACCCAACGGGCCGGCAACGAGGTCGTCGTCGTGGTGTCCGCGATGGGCAAGACCACCGACGATTTTGTCCGCCTCGCCCACGACGTGTCCCACAACCCCCATGGGCGGGAGATGGACATGCTGCTCACGGCGGGCGAACGGATCTCGATGGCGCTGCTGTGTATGGCGGTGATCGACCTCGGCCTGCACGCGGTCAGCTTCACCGGATCACAGGCCGGAATCGTGACCGACACCGCGCACGGCAAGGCCAAGATCCTGGAGGTCAAGGGCGACCGGATTCGCGAGACCATCGCTCGGGGGGCGGTTGCGGTAGTCGCGGGATTCCAGGGCATCTCCACCGACAAGGACATCACGACTCTTGGTCGCGGTGGGTCGGATACGACCGCTGTCGCGCTGGCCGCATCGCTCGGCGCCGAGGTGTGCGAGATCTACACGGATGTGTCGGGTGTGTTCACCGCAGATCCACGGGTGGTTCCAGAGGCGCGCAAGTTGACGCGGGTGTCGTTCGAAGAGATGTTGGAAATGGCCGCGACGGGCGGCAAGGTGCTCGCGTTGCGGTCGGTGGAGTTCGCGCGGAACTACCGCGTGCCGGTGCACGTCCGTTCGTCGTTCACGTGGGAACCCGGAACTTGGGTGGTCGAGGAGGACCTCAGCATGGAGCAAGCGATCATCTCGGGTGTCACGCACGACACGTCGGAGGCGAAAGTGACGATCGCCCAAGTTGCCGACCGTCCCGGCGTTGCCGCGTCGCTCTTTCGTGCGTTGGCAGAGGCGGCCGTGAACGTCGACATGATCGTGCAGAACGTGTCGACGGCCGGCCACACCGACATCTCGTTCACCGTTCCCAAGGACGATCTCCACCGCGCCCTTGGTGTTATGGAGAAGGTCGCCACCGACATCGAGGCAACGGGAGTCACTCACGACTCGGACGTGGCGCGCGTCAGTCTCGTCGGCGCCGGTATGAAGACGAATCCGGGTGTCGCCGCCAAAATGTTCGAGGTACTGGCCAACGAGCACGTGAACATCGAGATGATCAGCACCTCGTCGATTCGTATCTCCTGTGTGGTACCTGCAGTCGACGTTGAGAAGGCCGTCCGTGCGCTCCACGCCGCCTTCGAGCTCGAAACTGCCTAGTCCGAGCGAAAGGCGAGGGAAAGCGGCCGCGAGCACCGTTTTCCGTCCCGAGCCGGGGCCCCGAAGCGGCGTCGGCCGGCAGGCCAGCCGATACGGCGGCCTACGACAAAGTCGTAAGAGCGGGAGAGGCGGGGTCGATACCCTCTTCTGGTTGATGATTCGAGAGGGATTGCGGTCGTGACGGTGAATGTCGGTGTGATCGGGGCCACGGGTCTTGTCGGCCAGGAGATGCTCCGGATCCTCGAGGAGCGGGCGTTCCCGGTGGGGACTCTGCGCGCGTACGCGTCGCCGCGCTCGGAGGGTCGCGCGCTCGCGTTCAACGACGGCGCCGTCACGTGTGAGGTGCTCGCCGACGGGTGCTTCGACGGGCTCGATCTCGTGATCGTCGATGTCGACGACCCGCTCGCTCAGGAGTGGGCACCGATTGCCGCGGCTGCCGGCGCTCGCGTCATTGACAACTCTGCGGCGTTCCGGATGGATCCCGATGTCCCTCTCGTCGTGGCCGAAGTGAACCCGGAGGACCTGCGCGATCTCCCGAAGGGCATCGCATCGTGTCCGAACTGCACCACGATGGTGTTGGTGACGGCACTCGCGCCCTTACAGAAAGCGGCGGGAATCGAGCGCATGGTGGTGTCGACGTACCAATCGGTTTCCGGAGCCGGTGCACCCGGAATCGTCGAGCTCGACACGCAATGGAACAAGTTCGCGGGCGACTCGGAGTCGTTGCGACGCGCCGCGACGATTGACGGTTTCATCACTCCGGGCGCCGTGTGGTCCAAGCCCATCGCCGGCAACGTGATTCCGCTCGCGGGTTCAGTGAAGGAACAGGGCTACACGAGCGAAGAGTGGAAGCTGGTACACGAGAGTCGCAAGATCCTGCACGACGCCGCCATGCGCGTGACTGTTACCTGTGTGCGCGTCCCGGTGTACGTGGGCCACGCGATGACCGCCAATGTGCAGTTCCGCGATCCCATGTCGCGCACCCGGGCGGTGGAGCTCCTCTCCGACGCGCCGGGTGTACTCCTCGTCGAAGGTGGCGACGGCGCACCTACCGCGCTCGAAGGTGCCGGCATCGACCCGGTGCTCGTCGGTCGTGTGCGGGAGGACCCGAGTCAGCCGAACACGCTTGACCTCTGGGTCACCGGCGACAACTTACGCAAGGGTGCGGCCCTGAACGCGGTGCAAATGGCCGAGGTCATGATCTCCTGACGGGTCTCCGTCGCGGTTCGGCGTCAGGCGCGGGATGCGACGTTGCGAGCCGCGGCGAGCATTGGCTCCGCGAAACTCGGTCGGGAACACGCGAAATGCCCGTGCTCGTGATCGACCACGTGCGCACCTCGGATCAAGGTCGCGAGTTCGGTCTGCGCATTCGGATCGACGAGACGGTCGTGGTTGGTGCGGAGTACTGCGGTGGGAACGTCGACGTCGCCGATCCAACACCGTGAATCGAACCGACCGATGCTGCGCGCCGCGTCGGTCAACATCCGGACGTCGTGGCGGCGCATCTCGTCGGCGGCCCACTCCAGGAAGCCCGCCGGTCGAGACGCGCGCACCTGGCGCAGGACGCCCGCGCCGGCGGCCGGAACCGCGGCGAGTTGGCCGGTGACTCGGGCGAGACCGGAAAGCGTGGCGAGGTACGCATCGGTGACGGCGCGAGAAGCGAGTTCGAACCGAGGGGCCGTCGCGCAGAAGACGAGGCCGGCGACTCGCTCAGGGTGGCGGCGCCAGAGCAGTTGCGCAACCGGCCCACCCATGGAGTAACCCGCGGCGATGACCGGCCCGGTGTCGAGCACGTCGACCAGGGCCGCGATGTCGTCGGCACAATCGGAGAGGCGCATGCCGCGACGGGACCGAAGTCCCCGTGCGTGACCGCGCAAGTCGGGGGCGATGACGCGGAACTCGGAGCTCAGGGATTCGAAGTTGCGGTACCAGTTCAACCCACCGCTGGCCATGTAGCCGTGGAGCAACATCAACGTGGGGGCGCCGGGCGGGCCGGCGACCTCGCGAATGAACGTGGTGCCGCGTCCGGGAAGTTCCACGCGCCGGCCGAGTGGTACCGCGGGACCGACTCGGCCATTGGCGCGCAACACCGACGCCGGCACGGCGTCGCCGACGACGAGGCGCAGAACATCGGATGCAGTTGCAGACATGACGCGCCCCCCAGAGGCCACGGTATGTCTCCATGCTTGCACTCTTCGCGACCAGTGCGAAACGTTGTCGGCGCGATCTAGTCTCCGGCTATGACTGAAACTGTGGAATTTGCGAGCAATGGATCAATGGCGTCGGGCTATTTGGCCCGTCCGGAGGGTGGCCGCGGACCCGGGGTTCTCGTAGTCCAGGAGTGGTGGGGACTGAATCCGGGCATCAAGGAGATGGCCGACCGGCTCGCGGCCGGCGGGTTCACCGCGCTGGTTCCCGACTTGTACCACGGTGAACTCGCCGGTCATGACGAGATGGACAAAGCGGCGCAGCTGATGACCGAGATGCCTCCGGACCGGGCCGGACGCGACATGAGCGGCGCGATCGATTTCCTCCAAGCCGATCCAGGTGTCACCGGCGGCGGGATTGGCGTGGTCGGGTTCTGCATGGGCGGCATGCTGTCGTTCGTCATCGCGGCGAACCGCGGCGACGCGGTGAAGGCGGTCGTTCCGTTCTACGGGTTCCCGCAGGGTGACTCCGAGCCGGACTGGGCGGGACTCACCGCGCCGGTCCGTGGGCACATGGCCGAGCACGACGACTTCTTCGGACCGGAGGCCGCTCACGCGCTCGAGGCGAAGCTGCAAGGCATGGGCAAGGACGTCACGCTCACGGTGCATCCGGGAACCGGCCACGCGTTCATGGGCCCGCACAACGCGCTCGGCACGCTCGACGAGCAGCTCGCCGCGCAGATCTGGCCCGAGGTACTCGCGTTCCTGCACGACCAACTCGACTGAACCGCGCCCACGCGTGGCCTCGTGCATCCTAGAGATACATGCCGGTGGATGCGGCCGGCGTGATGGTGTCGGGTGCGGCGTCTCCCGCGATCGCGTACAGCTCCGCGAGGGTCGCGCCGTCGGGGCCGACGTCGTGTGACCGACCGAGCCACACCCGCGCCTCGGCGCGCGACAACCGACCGACATGGATCTGGCTCAGACATCGTCCGGGCCGCGTGATCGCGGGATGCAGGCGCGTGAGATCTTCGTTCGTGGTGACGCACACCAACGTCTTGAGTCCCTGGCCCATGAAGCCGTCAGTGAGGTTGAGCAATCGGGCGAGCGATTGTCCGGTCTCGCTCTTCGCGTCGGTGCGGATGAGTTCGTCACAGTCTTCGAGCACGAGCAACCGCCAGGGGCCACGCTCGTCGTCGTCGGACTCCCAGTCGTTGTCACGCGTGGCGACGTGCATGAGGTAGCTGGGCTCTTGGAGGAGCCGTTCTGGATCGACGATGTATTCCACGCCGCACCAGTCCTTCCACGCGTGGGCGAGGGCGCGGAGCGCGGTGGTCTTGCCGGTACCCGGCGGACCGTGCAACAGCACGAGACGACCGTCGAGGCGCCCCGCGTCGGTGGTCAGGAGCCGGCCGAGTGAAGTCGCGACCGACGCTGTGTAATTGTGACGAATCTCTGACCACCGACGGGTGGCGATGCGGCGCACCGTCCGGCGGGCTTCGGGTTCCGCGGCATGCCAGAAGCTCACGGGTTCCGTGTCGGTGTCGGCCTCGGGCGCGCGGGACTCGGCCATGACGGCTTCGAGGATGGTGGTCGCGACCGTGGCGCGATCGGCGATCACCGTGACGACCGCCGAACCGTCCTTGTACCGATTGGCCCGCAGACTCCACCCCCGGCCCGACGCGAGGTGGCACCGACGTCCGTCATCATCAGCAGTTCGCGTGGCCTCGACGCCGGGAGGAAGGAGCCGGGCGGCGTCGCGCGTGCGGGGAAGGCGGATCGTCTTTGCTACCGGGAATCGACCCGCGACGAACTCCCCGAGGAACAACGCGTCGATCGCGTCCGCGGGGTCGTCGTAACTGTCCAAGCGGACAGCAAAGGAGAAGGGGTTCGCGGTGTCCATGGTGAGTGTTGTGGGAAAGCCACGAGGAAATCATGACTGCTCGGCGCGTGTGAGCGGTCCGAATATCGCGAATCTCACTCGGCGAAGGTGGTCACGGCCGAGTGGATCTCGGTGATGACTGCGTGGTCCAAGAGCATCTTCGAATGGTCGACGCCGGAAATCGACTTCGTGCGTTTGATCGAGTTCCGATCATCGAAGGTCACGCCGTTCGCGCAGGACTCGTCGACGGTGCCGTCGCCGGTGAGACTCCTGGGGGCGAGTTGCGCCCGGCGTCCGGGTCGCGTCGTGCGATCGGTCGCGATGCCGGTCCCGTAGATGCAGAAGGTCGATGGGTGGCAGAAGCCGCCGATCTTCGCGTGGAACTGTTCCGCGTCGCGGAGTTGGCGCTCCAATGCGCTCTGCACGTCCGTGTCCGCGACGGACTCCATGATCCCGAACTCGTCGGTCCGCCGGTACGTCTCATAGACGCGCAGGCCGCCGAGGTCGTTTCCCGATTCGTCGGCGAGCCACGGTGCGCTGAGTTGACTCACGAAGCGGGTGCTCGGCAAGAGCTGCATCGGCCCGGGCAGAACGCTCATGAGTGTCGCGAACTCCTGAGGGGTGGTGCCGATGATGTGCGCAAGCACGTGTTCCTGCAACCAGGTCTCGATCTCAGTCAGGGGTGCGTGGTCGTCGTACTTCGGGACCACACCGGTGAGGAAGCGACGGTAAAACGTCGGGCAGCCGTCGGCGGGTTGGCCGACATGTATGACGCGGTCGACCTTGTCGATGAAGGTGGGATCCCACGTACATGCGGCGCGGGCGACAAGCCCGCCCATGCTGTGGGTGACGAGGATCACCTTGGCGGCCGAGGTCGCGGCCCGCGTGATGTCGACGAACTCGACGAGCTGGTGCGCCGAAGCCAGATTCGACGTTCGAAAGTCGTAACCGAAGGCGTAGACCGGGAACGGCTCGAACGACCCGACCCCGGTGCCGTCGGGGTTCAACCGGCGTTGCAGCTCGCGCAGCCCCGGACCGTAGAAGCCCCACGCGAGACCGGCCCAACCGCGCGATCGAATCAAGGACTCCTCATCGGTCGATGCTTCGAGGGCGGCCTGATGGCCGAGGTCGTCGAACACGGTCGCCGGCGTCTCGGTCACGGAGAGGTGTCGTCGCTTCGTCGGGAGGTCCGCTCTTCGCCAGGCCCACATGTTGAGGTCCGAGTCGGGGTCCCACCTCAACTCTTCCGTGAGGTGAAGCCGCGACCCCATCACACCGGGAATCAGAATCACCGGCGTCTGCATCGTGACGCCTCAGCCCACAGTTGCAAGAGCGGTGACGGCCCGTCGCTCGATGCCCCCGTAGCCGTGTTTCGCCGCCACGGATTGGGCTCGGTCCAGGTGCTCTCGGGCCGACTCGATGTCGCCGGGTGCGCGACGCGCCAGGAGCATCTGGCCACGCAGCAGGTCGGTCTGGGCGCGGAAGAAGATGCTGCCCACGCGGTCGCTGAATTCCCCGGAATGGGCGAGATAGCGCTCGGCGTCGTCGGAGCGGCCGAGCAGCGTCGCCAGCCCGCCGAGCACGGCGCTCACCGGGCCTTCGGCGGTCACGCCACCGGCGCTCGAGAATTGGTCGACCCATGGCGCGAGCAGATCGAAGAGCGGTTGGGCGAAGCGGGAATCACCGCACGTGATGGCGGCCTCCGCGTACTCGGTCATCCCGTTGAGCCACGCCGAGTCTGGCGGAAGATCGAAGTCCGTTGCCGCAAAGTCGTCGAGGACGCGCCGCGCATCCGCGAAACGGTCGTCTTGCGCGTACGCCATGGCGAGGGCGGCCTTCAACGTCGGTAAGCCGGGGGACTCGGCGATCATCTGCTCGATCAGCGGGGCGAGTTGTCCCATCGTGCCGCGCTGCCAGCTCACCACCGCGAGCTGCGCACCGAAGAAGGTGGCCGCGTCGGGTTGGCCGCAATCGGTTCCGATCTGCAGCGCCTCGGTGGCCAGTCGTTCGGCCTCGTCGGTGTCCCCGGTGATCTGCGCGCGCTTGGCGAGGTGGAACGTGTACTCCCAGTTCAGGTAGGGCTGGTCGAGTTGGTCGACCAGCGGACCGGCGATCGCGTAGCAACGGTCCACCTCCTCGACATCGCCGGCCCGAGTGGCGACGGTCGCGCGATAGATCGCGGCGAAGTACAAGAGGACGGGGTCACCTACGCGTTCGGCCCGCGTCAACGCTTCGCCCGATCGGGAGAGGGACTGTTCGATGAGCGACGGCACCAGGAATGGGAACACGAGATGGTTCAGAATCCGCACGACCATCGCGTCGTCGCCGGATCTCTCGGCGATGGCCAGCGCCTCGTCCGCTAGTTCTTGGCGGTGTTCGATCGTGCCGGCAAACGCGAGTTCCGCGCACAGTGTGCCGAGTACGAGTGCGCGGTCGGGATGGTCGGCGGGGAGACGTTCGAGGGCCAGCTCGAGGAGGGAAACCTTGTCGGTGTCGACGGTGCCGCTGGCACTCGCCCAGCCGCGGTCGTTCGCGAGGGCACCGACCACGAGACGTTCGTTGTCGCCGAGCTCCGCGGCCCGCCGCGTCGCATCGAGCAGTGTCTGTCGGAATGCCGGGTCACCTATCTGGCGCTGGGCCGTACCGAGACCGATCGCAATATCGATCTCGAGGTTCGGGTCCGACGTGGGCGACCGCTCGCTGAGCGCAATCGCCTGGCTGTAGTACTTGAGCGCGTCGGCCGGCGCGAGTGCGTGCAGAGCCGCGTCACCGGCTTGGCGCGCGTATCCGAGCGCCTTGGGGACGTCGGCGGGCTGTGGTGCGTAACACCAGTGCCGCGCGAGCTCGTCGATCCGCGTCTCGGGGCGGTCGCCGCACAGCTCCTCCAAGGCAATGGCAACCGAGCGATGCGTCCGGACCTGCCGGGTGGGACCGAGTTCCTGGTACACGACGTGCTGGATGAGGGCGTGCGCGAAGTTGTACCGGCCCGGCCCGTCCATGAGCTCGCGGATCAAGGTCGCCCTCGCCGCCTGGTCCAGGATGTCGAGCAGGTCGTCGTCCGAGGTATCGGTCGCCTTGACGAGCAGGTCGAGGTCGAAATCTCGGCCGATGACTGCGGCGACGCCGAGCACTCGGGCGGCGCCCTGATCCAGCCGTCCGATCCGGGCACCGATCACTTCACGGATGCTGTCGGGGAGAGACATCTCGTCGAGGGAGCCGTCGGGGACCCATCGGCCCGTGGCGTCCTGGTAGATGGCCCCGGTCTCGGACAGGTGGCGCAGAACCTCGGTGACGAAGAACGGGTTCCCGTCGGTCTCTCGGTGGACCGCACGCGCCAAGTCCACCGAAATCGCGTCGTCGAGCTTGTACCCGGCCGCGGCCTCCATGAAGGCCAAGACCTCGGTGCCGTTCATCCCTTCGAGCTCGATCCGGCTGACGTCTCGTTGACGGTGGAAGGCCGCAAGCGTTGCCATCAGCGGGTGGGTCGGTGACAGCTCGTTGTCGCGGTACGTCCCGAGCACGATTACCCGCATGGCCTGATCCGCGACCGCGAGGTGCGCGAGCAAGAGCAAGCTGGCCTTGTCGGCCCATTGAAGATCATCCATGACGAGCACAACGGGCTGGTCGTTCGAGGCATCCGCCAGCAGTCCGACCACCGCGGCGAAGAGGAGGAAGCGCTCCGAGTCGGTGTCGGTGGCTTTCGTTGGAGGCAGATCAGGGATCCGGCTCGCGAGCGTGGGGACGAGTCGAGCGAGCTCGGAGCCGTGCGCTTGAACGTGCGCGAGGAGCTTGTCTTCCGGAGCGTGGTTCACATAGTGGCCTAACGCCTCCGCGAAGAGTCGGTACGGGGTGGCGAGGTCCTCCTCGCAGTGGCCGAAGAGCACACACGCCCCGGTGTCGAACGCGTTTCGAGCCGCTTCGGCGACGAGGGTGGTCTTGCCGAGGCCGGCCTCACCCGAAACGAGCAGCACTTCTCGCCGTTCACTGTTCTCCGCCCGTTTCGTCGCATCGGCGATCGTCTGCAACTCGATCGTGCGACCGACGAGACCGAACGCGGGACGTACCGCGAGTCGCGAGGGAAGCGGAATTCCCGCGGTGGCTCCGCCGGATTCGAGGCGGTCCCAGACGATCTCGACGGCCTCGACCGGGTCGGACAGGCCCTTGAGCGTGAGTGCCCCAACGGAGCGACAGGAGTGCCGATTGCGCCGTCCGGCCATGAGCCGAACGACGTCGGCCGCGAGCACTTGTCCCCCGACGCATTCTGCGCAGAGCCGCGCGGCTTCGACGACGGGATCGCCGAAGTAGTCGCCGTCCTCGGGTGTGACCTCTCCGCCACTCAGGCCGATCCGCAGTCCGATGGGATGGCGTTGGCGGCGGTTCTCGAGTTCCACGCCCTGTTGCATGGCGACCGCGCAGCTCAAGGCCGACGAGGCCGACTCGAAGACGACCATCAGACCGTCGCCGAGATGCTTGACCTCGATGCCGCGCGACTCGGCGATGGCTTGGCGCAGAATCGCGAAGTGGGTGCGCCGAACCTCGTCGGCCTCCGCCGGTGAGTGGATCATCGACAATTCCGTCGAGCCGACGATGTCGGTGAAGAGGGCGACCACGTGTTGGGTCGTCATGACGAGCCGTTCGTGGTGCCGAGGTACTTCAGCGCGTTGATGCTCGGCAGGAAGAGGTACGCGCCGCCCCGCGTGTGGACGAACCGTGGAAAGTCCCGCAGTTCGATCGAGGTCTGCCCGACGGGCAGCGTGAAGGAGCTGTAATCGGGGTCGTTGTTGCCGACGACGGGGTCGTTGGTGCCGGTGATCCGCGGGTCCTGAAGGCCGAGGTTCATCCAGTCGTACTGGATGGCCTCGAACTGCACGATGAGACTGGCGCAGATGAACGCCCCGAGCAGCCCGCGTTCCTTGTCGTCGTGGTGGGCGGGGTCGTACTTCGGGCCGTACGGCACTCCACGGCGCACGATACGTCGAGAGTGGTTGGTGTTGCGTTGCACGATGCGGCTGTCGCGCGGGTTGCATCGCCGAATGTGGCTGCCCATGGGGCACCGGAGACCGTCGGGGTCGGCGGCGTAACCGAAGTCGTTGATCATTTCGGGTCCGATTGGCGGGTCGGGCGTCGGCGTGGTGGGCGAAAGCGTGAGCGGCAGACCGTTGCGCCAACGGCCGAGGATCTTCGCCGCGACCATCTCGCGCATCGCGGCGTGACGACTCGTCGGGGGGTCCCACTGCTGCTCGCTTCCCGGAGGAAGCAGCTGATCGGCCAAGGGGTTCGCCAGGATGACGGCGGCCGCTTCGGTGAGGAAGTCCTCGAACTCCTGCACGCGCTGCTCCAAGACGCGGAAGGCGTTGAAGCTGCCATTGAAGCCGAGGTGGTTGGGCTGGGGCACTTCCCATCGCACGTTCTCGATCGGGTTGCGGTAGCCGAGCAGGACTCCGCCGATCTCGACGATCGGCTGGCGGTCGGGACGTTCGGCCGGGTCGCGGATCCCGGCGAAGTGCGGCTGGGCGATGTTGTCCTGATACCCGAAGTGCACGAGTCCACCTGGGAAACCTTCCCCGTCGAGATGGGCAAGCTCGGAGAACGCGCGCCCGCCACCGGCGGCAAGGACGCGGTCGGCGGTCTCGGCGCTGTGCATCTCGTCGTCGGCGTGCACGCTCACGACGAGATGCACCGCCTCAGGATTGCGCCACTCGGGCTTCCAGCTGGCCGGGTCGCTCGGCCCGGTGTCGCCGATCTTCACGGCGCGCGACGCCATGCCATCGATGAACTCGTGGGGGAAGCTCTTGAGTGACTTCGGCGCGACCCCGAGTGCGGCGAGGCCCGCGTGGCTGAGCCCGACGTTGAGACACGTCGGTGGTTTCTCGTCCCATGGTTCTGCGTTGGTCACTTGCGGCGCCAGGCCGGCGTCTCCGCTCGTCGCATCCCGCAGCCAAGCTTGTGCCGCGGCGCGATCGTGAACGGTCAGCACAAGGTGGCGAACGAAAGAC